>JANNCX010000329.1:0-5092 GCA_031387145.1 Salinibacterium sp. | reverse complement strand
ACTCCCGTGAACACGCGGCCTTCGCTCTTCACTTGCACCCAAATGCGGTATCGGCCGGCGCTGGGAAACTCGTATGGGAACGACACGGAATCGGTGAGGACAGTTGTGTGCGGTGCCGCTGGGATTGTGGGCCGGTGCCTGGGTCAGCACCCAGGCACTCAGGCGCTTTAGGCAGGGCGAACAATCGCGACTCCGGGCCCAGGCGGCACCCCGCGCGCTGGAATTAGACGCGCTGCGAGCCCGGCTCAAACCCCAATCCGCACCGTCGAGGCCCTGGATGAGCTCGAGCGTCGCGGCAATGCTCGGCACGCGCCGCGATCCCGCTTGAACGACGACTTGAATGCTGCGGTCACTCGACGGGTGCGTCGATCGCACGGTCGCTCCGGGCGGCACGGGCGCCGTCGCGAGTGCGAGGTGGGGGAGTAGCGCGACCCCAAGTCCAGCCGCAACGAGGTTGAGCACCGCGATCGCGTTGTCGGTTTCGAGGTCGATCTGCGGAGTCACTCCCACCGCGTCACACGCTGCGAGCAAGTGTCCACGGCACAACGGGCATCCGGCAATCCAGCGTTCGTCGGCCAAGAGCGCGAGCTCGACCGAGTCGCCGCTCGCGAGCGGGTGTGTATCGGGCAGCGCGAGCACGACGTGTTCCGTGAAGAGCGGCACGGCGTCGAGCGACGCGTCACCGTCGCGGTGCGGGTCGGAGCGGTCGCCCGGATACGCGAACGTGATCGCGAGGTCGACGAGTCCGTCGCGCAACATCGCGATCGCTTCGGGCGGTTCGGCTTCGACGTAATTGACTGAGATTCCCGGATGCGCGCTCCGCATGCCGTGCAAAAGCCGAGGCACGAGCGTGGACGACGCGGTGGGAAAAGCTGCAACACGCACCGTGCCCGCCGCGAGTCCCACGAGTTCGGCGAGGTCACCGTTCGCGGCATCGAGGGCCGAAGTAATCGTGATCGCATGCCGCGCGATCACGTGCCCGGGTTCCGTGAGCCGCACGCCACGACCCGCTCGAACGACGAGCGGAACCCCGAGTCGGCTTTCGACTCGACGCAAATGTTGGCTGATCGCGGGTTGGCTGAAGCCGAGTGCGCGAGCCGCGGCGCTGATGGTTCCGTGCTCCGCGATCGCGCGAACGATGCGGATCGAGTGCAGATCGAGGTCGGTGTCCATCGTCCGATCATAATGCCGCGTTATTGAAGCCATGCGATACATGCACTTGTGGCATGGTTGCCGAGACAGCAAGCTTGAGGCATGACTTCGCATGCGCTCACGTCGGCGATCGAAAGCTTCGGGGATCCGCGCGGCTATTTGGCCGTGGCATCCATTGGGCTACCGCCAAGGCAAGCGGTCGAAGCTCTCACGGCCGACCTCGCCGCGTGGGCCGTCGCGGATCGCGACCCGCAAGGCTATGACGCGATCATCGAGCGAACGCGAAACTCGTATGCGGCGCTCGTTGGCGTCAACCCCGACCGCGTCGCTCAAGGCTCCCAGACATCAGTCATTACTTCTCTCGTCGCGGCCGCCGTGCCCGCCGACGCCGAAGTGCTGTGTGTCGAGGGCGACTTCTCGTCGATCATCTTCCCCTTTCTCGAACGAGGCCTGCGAGTGCGAACCGTGCCCCTCGCCGAGCTCGCCGATTCGATAGCGGATGACACGTGGCTCGTCGTCTTCTCGCTCGTGCAGTCCTCGAGCGGAACCGTCGCCGACGTACCCGCGATTCTCGAAGCCGCTGCGCGCCACGACACGTTTACGTTCTGTGACGTCACGCAAGCCGCGGGGGTTTTGCCCGTCAATTCCGCCCTCTTCGATGTCACGGTGTGCCACACGTACAAGTGGCTGTGCTCGCCGCGAGGTGTCGCCCTCCTGACGCTCAGCGAACGCTTCGATAAGCTGCTCACTCCGCTCCAGGCCGGCTGGTACGCGGGCGACGACGTATGGAAGAGCTGCTACGGCCCCGCCGAGCACCTCGCGAGCGATGCTCGTCGGTTCGATGTGTCCCCGGCGTGGCAAGCGTGGGTGGGCGCCGAGCAGTCGATCGCGCTCTTTGCGGGCCTCGACATCGGCGAGGTGTGGGAGCGCACGAGTGGCTTGGGCGACGCGTTGTGCGACGCGCTGGGCATCCCGCAGCAACATCAAGCGATTGTGTCGTGGCCGGATGCTTCGGGCGCCGATTTGGGCAAGTTGATCAGTGCAGGCATCCGAGCGTCGGGCCGTGCCGGCCGGCTGCGGGCCTCGTTCCACCTCTGGAACACCGAGGCCGACGTCGATGCGGTAGTGGCGGCGCTGCGCCACTAAAGTTGCAAGGTGGTCACCAGCAATCTCGACGCCGTCATCAACCTCGCTAAGCGCCGGGGGTTCGTCTTCCAATCGGGAGAGATCTACGGTGGCTCGCGCTCCGCGTGGGACTACGGGCCGCTCGGCACCGCGCTCAAAGAGAACATCAAGCGCCAGTGGTGGCAGACCGTCGTGCAGGGCCGCGACGACGTCGTCGGCATCGACTCGGCCGTGATCCTGCCGCGCCGAGTGTGGGAGGCGTCCGGTCACGTCGAGGTGTTCTCCGACCCGCTCGTCGAGTCACTGCACACCCACAAGAGGTACCGGGCCGATCACTTGCTCGAGGCGTATGAAGAGAAGCACGGGCATCCACCCGTCAACGGCATGGCGGACATCAAAGATCCAGACACCGGTCAGGCCGGGTCGTGGACCGAGCCCCAGAATTTCTCGGGCCTTCTCAAGACTTTTCTCGGCCCCGTCGACAACGAAGAGGGCATGCATTATTTGCGACCTGAGACTGCCCAAGGCATCTTCGTCAACTTCGCCAACGTGCTCGGAGCGAGCCGCATGAAGCCGCCGTTCGGTATCGGACAAGTGGGCAAATCGTTCCGCAACGAAATCACCCCCGGCAACTTCATTTTTCGCACGCGCGAGTTCGAGCAGATGGAGATGGAGTTCTTCGTTGAGCCCGGCACGGACGAAGAGTGGCACCAGTACTGGATCGATGAGTCGCTGCGCTGGTACACCGACCTCGGCATCAACCCCGAAAACCTGCGCCTCTATGAGCACCCGAAAGAGAAGCTCAGCCACTACTCGAAGCGCACCGTCGATATCGAATACCGCTTCCGTTTTCAGGGCAGCGAGTGGGGCGAGCTCATGGGCGTCGCGAACCGCACCGACTTCGACCTCAAGACGCACTCCGAAGCGAGCGGCACCGACCTCTCGTACTTTGATCAGACGAAGGATGAACGCTGGGTTCCCTTCGTGATCGAACCCGCTTTCGGGCTCACGCGAGCGCTCATGGCGTTCTTGATCGATGCATACGCAGAGGATGAAGCCCCCAACGCCAAGGGCGGCGTCGACAAGCGCACCGTGCTGAGGCTCGACCGCAGGCTCTCGCCCGTCAAGGTCGCCGTGCTGCCGCTCTCACGCAACGAGCAGCTCTCGCCCCTCGCGAAGGAGGTCGCCGCTGACCTGCGCAAGCTCTGGAACGTCGACTTCGACGACGCGGGCGCGATCGGTCGCCGCTACCGTCGCCAAGATGAAATCGGCACGCCCTTTTGCGTCACGGTCGACTTCGACTCCCTCGATGACAAGGCCGTCACCGTGCGCGAGCGCGACTCGATGGAACAAGAGCGCATCTCGCTCGACCGCTTGCGCGGTTATCTCGCAGAGCAGCTCGTAGGGTCGTAGATCTTGTCGGGGTTGTACACAGGTTTGCGCTTGTGCGAGTTCTCCACAGATCTGCTTGATTGTCGCTGCTGACATGTAGCACGGGTCGATTCTGGCGTGATGACCCGTCTCCGCACGCTCCTCGTTCTCGTCGTAATCGCCGCTGTTGCTGTCCTCGGGCTAGTTGTCGTCGACGGGGAGGATGACACCGCAGCGGCAGCCACGACGGGTGCAGGCTACCAAGACATCACCCCGTTCAGTGGGTATCTCGGCAATTACATCGCGCCCGACGGCACGCGTGTGTATTGCATCGACTCGGCTCTGGATTGGCCATCCGGGTCGACGAGCGGCGCGACGCTCGTGAGTTCGGTGACGACTTTGAATGGGGATGCCCTTTCCGCAACGCAGTTGCGCAAGCTCAACTACGCCCTGCGCAAGTGGGGCCAAACGGCGAACCCGACCACGGCAGCGGCCGTGAGTGCCTACATGTATGCGTACACGAGCGGATACGCGCACTTCAACGGCCAGGGTTACGCCGCTGGGGCGTTCTTCATCAACGGCAACAGTGCCGTGTTGGCTGCGTACAACGTGATCTGGAACGAAGCGGAGACGCAGTATGCGGCGAGTTCTACCGGTAGTGCCTTCGTGAACATTGTGATGTCAAACTCGTATGACGGATATGTGACGGTGACGACCAGCCCGACGACTGCGACGGGAACACTCACGCTCACCGGTGCAACGGTGGTGGCGACCGGTCTGACAACGGCTCCGGTGGTGAATGGATCGATCATTCCGATTCTGGGTAATCCTTTGGATGCCCAGAACAAGTATGCGATTACAGCGGATGCAACATTCACATCGTCTGGGGGGACTGGCCCGAACCTCAACCTGTATACGACGGGGAGTCAGCAGAGAACGGTACGGGGCGGAACCCCGAACACGATCACGTTCAGCGCGACCAAGTTCGTGACCGACCCACTCGAGGTAGTGTTCTCGCCGATCGTTGGAACCCAGGTTGCATCCGAGTTCGTGCAACCCGGTGATGTCTTTGTCGACACGATCTTTACGGACGTTGCGGCCGGGTCTGGGGTGTGGCGCCAGCGGATCAACGGGTCGTATTTTCCGGTTGTCACTGTCGGCACCTTGTATGGACCGTTCGCGGATCGCCCTGCCACATCGGCGTTGGCGCCGGTGGGGGCACCGGTCGTGGGCGTCGAGACGGTGAGCTTGTCCGGGCCGGGCACGTATTCGTCCGCGGGCACCCTGGTCGCGCAGGAAGCTGGGTTCTACACGTGGGTGTGGTCGATCGATGTGGCCGACCAGAGCATCTTTACCACCGAGCAAATGCCGGTTGCGTACTACTTCGCTGACCAGTTTGGGTTGGTCGCGGAGACGCATATTGCGCCCATCGACCTGAGTGCGG
>JANNCX010000318.1:0-1634 GCA_031387145.1 Salinibacterium sp. | reverse complement strand
CCGCCCGGGCGGCGAAGACCTCGCGGAACTCGTCAACCGCCGCTTCTACGGCGGCAAGATCGCGTCGCTCCCGTGGGCAGGCAGCTTCCTCGGGCACGGCAGCATCGCGCTCGATTACGTCGCAGATGGACACGGGATGCCCGACCCCGACTCGGGAGCCGTCGAGAGTCCAGACGCCGAAGTCGACCGCGCCGTCGACCTCGTGCTCGACCACGCGGCGAGGCGTCCGCACGAATCCCTCATGGTCATCACGGCGAGCGACAAGCACGCCGTGAGCGTCATGCAAGCCGTGCTCGCGGCAGTCGCCAATCGCCCCGAACTCGTCGACTTCGTCATCGGCGACCGCTCCGAGCCGTTCGCGGTCACGACGATCGATCAAGCCGTCGCGCAAAGCAGGGACCGCGTCATCTTCTCGATCGGTTATGGCCGCACCCCGCACGGCCGCGTACTGAGCGACTTCGGCACGCTAGGCGAACCCGGTGGCGAACGACTGCTCGCGGTCGCCATGACGCGCGCGCGCCGGTCGATGGTCATCGTGACATCATTCGAACCCGCCGACCTCGACGACGGACGCATGAAGCACGGCGCCGTCGCCCTGAGCGAAATCCTTTCGGAAGTGGATGCGCGCCAGGCCGAAGAACCCGTTCCCGACGACAGCGAGCCGATGCTCGTCGACCTCGCGCGCAGGCTCGAGGCGCGTGGCTTGCGCGTCGCGCTCGGTCATCGCGGCAAACTGGGGCTCGTGGCATCCCGCGGCGGAATGTGTGTGACGATCGAGACCGACGCGACGCTGCACCGGTCGAGTCTGCGCGAGTCGCTGCGACTTCATCCCGAGCTGCTTCGGCGCTTGGGCTGGCACTACTTGCGGGTGCACGCGTTCGAACTGTTTAGCGACCCAGACGCGGTAGCGAGCCGAGTCATTGGGATGCTGGGGGGAGAACCCGCGCCCATCACCGAGCCCATCCCGGTAGTTACCGGAGTACCCGCTCGTGCCTGACCACCGCGCGGAACCGGATAGTCGCGCTAAAGCCGATTTCGCAGAAGCCGATCACCGCGGCGTTGACGGCGACACGCTCGATAGCAAGGCCAAGCCTCGCAAGCGTCGCGTCACGACGAAGTCCCCCGCGGGTTCCGACCCGACGCCCGAGCACGCGCCGCCGCGTCACCGAGCCGAGGATAACGACGAGCAGCTCAAGGCCGACGTTCCGCCGCACTGGGGTTAGGGCGCGCTCCGGCCTTCCTTCACTTTCGCCGACCCTCCAGTTGTGGCGGGTTGTGGGGCGGCGGAGGTCGCCACAAGTGGAGACTCGGCGGGATGTGGGGTTAGGCAGACGTCGTGGAGGAGGAAGTGGATGCCGCAGCAGCCGGCGCAACGGCCGGAGCCGCAGCTTTCGCCGGGGCATCCTTCGACCCCGACCCCGACCCCGACGAACCCGAACCTGACCCCGAACCCGACTCCGACGAACCTGCAGACCCAGACTTCGCAGCCGCCTTCGCATCGGCTCGTGAATCCGTTCGGTAGAACCCCGAGCCGCTGAACGTCACGCCGACCGCCGAGAAGACCTTGCGCAGCACGCCGCCGCACGCGGGGCACACGGTGAGGGAGTCGTCGGTGAAGGCTTGGTGGATGTCGA
>JANNCX010000289.1:0-3054 GCA_031387145.1 Salinibacterium sp. | reverse complement strand
AGCAAGTGGTACGGCCATCATGATGCCGCTGCTCATTACAACTGTTATGACACTCGTGCCTCCGCACGAGCGCGGCAAGGCCATGGGAAACATTACGATCGTGCTGTCGGTCGCACCCGCCGTCGGGCCCGCGATCGGCGGCCTGATCGTTCAAGCGCTCGATTGGCGCTTCATCTTCGTGCTCGTACTACCGATCTCGCTGCTTGCCCTCACGCTCGGCGCGATTCGCGTGCAGAACGTCAGCGAACCGCGACCCATTCCCCTCGACGTACTGTCGGTAATTCTTTCGGCCTTCGCG
This sequence comes from Salinibacterium sp., assembly GCA_031387145.1. GTDB lineage: Bacteria > Actinomycetota > Actinomycetes > Actinomycetales > Microbacteriaceae > Rhodoglobus. Next base: position 2,756 of record JANNCX010000289.1, on the reverse strand, counting down.
TTCGGTGGCCTGATTTATGGGCTTTCGAGCCTCGGCGAATCCGTTCGGGGCAACGCCCTCATGAGCCCGTGGATTCCGATCATCGTCGGCGCCGTGGCGCTCGCTGTGTTCATCGTTCGTCAGCTCGCGCTACAGCGCCGCGAGCAAGCGTTCCTTGACCTGCGCACGTTCAACTCGCGCGGGTTCACGGTCGCGGTCATTCTCATGGTCATCATGGTGGGCGCGCTGTTCGGCACCATCATCCTGTTGCCGCTCTATACGCAAGAAGTACTCGGGCTCGCGCCCGCGGCAAGCGGACTGCTGCTCGTGCCCGGAAGCCTCCTGATGGGACTCGCTGGTCCGTTCATCGGGCGACTCTACGACAAGGTGGGGCCTCGAGTGCTCATCGTGCCCGGGTCGATCGTCGTGAGCATCGCGCTGTGGGGGTTGACGCTCCTTTCGGAAACCACGCCGTGGGGCTTCGTGCTCGCGGCGCACGTGCTGTTGAGCATGGGCCTCGCGTTCACGTTCACGCCGTTGTTCACGTCGTCGATGGCCGCGCTCAACCCCAAGCTGTACTCACACGGCAGCGCGACAATCGGCACGGTTCAGCAGCTCGCGGGCGCCGCGGGAACCGCCCTGTTCATCGCCCTCTACACGATCGGCAAGTTCACCGGGCTCGACGGTGGCGCGAGCGAAGTGAGTGCCGTTGCGAATGGTGTACACACGGCCTTCATGGCCGGCGCGTTCATCTCGCTGCTCGCTGTCGCGGTCGCGCCGTTCGTGCCCAAGCCCGTGGAGTTTGATCACGCGGGTGCGGCCGCTGCTGAGGCGGCAGCCGCGCACTAAGGGTTACCTTTTTCGCTTCTCACGCACGCGCATGTTGACGTTGATCGGGCTTCCCTCGAAACCGAAGATCTCGCGAAGGCGACGCGTGATGAAGCGACGGTATTGAGGGTCCAAGAAGCCCGTCGTGAACAAAACGAACGTCGGCGGGCGGCTCGCGGCTTGAGTTCCGAACAGAATGCGCGGCTGCTTGCCTCCACGCACGGGGTGCGGATGCTCGGCCGTGAGCTCGGCTAGCAACGCGTTGAACTTGCCGGTCGCAATTCGCGTGTCCCACGACTCGAGCGCAAGCTCGAGCGCTGGGACGAGTTTCTCGAGGTGCCGCCCCGTCTTCGCCGAGATGTTCACTCGGGGAGCCCACGTGACGTGCGAGAGATCCTGTTCGATCTCCTTCTCGAGGTAGATGCGACGCTCATCATCGAGCAGATCCCACTTGTTGTACGCGAGCACGAGCGCACGGCCCGACTCGAGCACGAGGTCGATGATCTTGAGGTCTTGCACGCTAATGGGAGCGGTCACGTCGAGAACTACGACAGCGACTTCTGCCTTCTCTAGCGCGGCACTCGTGCGCAGGGTCGCGTAGAAGTCGGCGCCTTGAGCGAGGTTGACGCGCCGGCGGATTCCCGCGGTGTCGACGAATCGCCAGAACTTTCCACCGAGCTCGATCTGCTCGTCGACGGGATCACGAGTCGTGCCCGCCATCTCGTTGACGACGACGCGCTCTTCGCCAGCGGTCTTGTTGAGCAAGCTCGACTTACCGACGTTCGGTCGGCCGAGAATCGCGACGCGGCGCGGACCGCCGACCTCTTCCTTCGCGACGGCCGAGATCTCCGGCTGGATCGTGAGCACATGATCGAGCAGGTCGGCTACCCCTCGGCCGTGCACGGCCGAGACCGGCCACGGCTCGCCGAGTCCGAGTGACCAGAGGCCCGCGGCATCCGGTTCCTGATGCACATCGTCGACCTTGTTGGCGACGAGAATCACGGGCTTCTTCGTCGCGCGCAGCATGCGAACGACATGTTCGTCGGTGGATGTCGCACCCACGGTCGCGTCCACGACAAACAGCACGGCGTCGGCGAGGTCGATCGCGATTTCTGCTTGGGCGGCGACGGATGCGTTGATGCCCTTCGCGTCGGGCTCCCACCCGCCCGTGTCGACGATCGTGAACTTGCGATTGCTCCACTCGCCCTTGTAGTTGACGCGGTCGCGCGTGACGCCGGGCGTGTCCTCGACGACTGCTTCGCGGCGGCCGATGATGCGGTTGACGAGCGCGGACTTTCCCACGTTGGGTCGGCCCACGATCGCGAGCACGGGAAGGGCGGGGAGGTAGACGATGGCGTCGACGTCTTCTGTCGCGGCATCCAGAATCCCGAGGTCTTCGGCGTCGAGGTCGTACTCGGCGAGACCCTGGCGTAGAGCGTTCGACCGCTGAGCGGCTTCGGCTTCGTCGATCGTGGTGATGCGCTCGACTAAAGCGGCGTCCAGTTCGGGAAAGTCGTCGTTCTCGGTGTCAGTCATTGCAAAGTCCTTTGGTCTCGATACGCGTTCCGCTACTCAACCAGCGATACGCGCTGGTTTCGATACGCGTTCCGCTACTCAACCGGCTGAAGTGTTACGCACGAGACTCACGACAGCCGAAATGGTCTGGGCGAAGTCAAGATCGGTGGAGTCAATGGTGGTCACACCGACAGCGGCGTTCATGAAGTCCACCACGCGCGAATCCTGCGCATCCCTCGAGCTGAGCTCTTGGGCCGTCGTCTCGGCCGAAACTCCGGAGAGTTCCGCTGAACGCCTACCCATTCTAGCTTCTTCGGACGCCGTGAGCAGAATCCGCACGGCGGCATCCGGTGCGACGACCGTCGTGATGTCGCGCCCCTCGACGATGATGCCGGGTCTCGCACTCGCGGCGATGAGCGCGCGAAACAAGTCCA
>JANNCX010000279.1:0-2607 GCA_031387145.1 Salinibacterium sp. | reverse complement strand
TCCGTTCATCCGTCAACACAGCGCTACGGCTTTGAACTTCCAAATCACCCTCGCGATCGCGTACGTGGTTGGGTCCATCACTGCGCTCATTCTCATCGGGTTCCTCGTGCTCTTCGCAGCATGGGCCGGAAGCATCATCTTCGGCATCATTGCAGCGCTCGCGGCGAATAAGGGTCAGGCATACACCTACCCGCTCGCAATCAAGTTTGTGAGCTAGTCCACGCTGAGCTAGTCAACTAAGCGACGCACTACGGCATCAGCCAGAAGCCGCCCCCGCAAGGTCAGTTCGATTCGACCGGCGAGGGCGGCTTTCGCGTTAACGAGCTCGTCAGCGATGAGGCCAGCAACCGCAAGGCGAGCGGATGCCTCGAGCTCCGCAATCGGCAACCCCTCTCGAATTCGCGTGCGCAACAAGACCGACTCGACTCTGCGCGTTGCCTCGTCAAGCGACTCGCGCCCCGCGGCAGGGGAATGCCCCGCGGCGATCCGTTCGGCGTACGCAGCGGGGTGCTTGACGTTCCACCACCGCACTCCACCCACGTGGCTGTGTGCACCCGGACCAATGCCCCACCAGTCGTGCCCTTGCCAATACGCGAGGTTGTGGGCAGACTCGTGGCCCGCTCCGCGACTCCAGTTCGAGACCTCGTACCAGTCGTAACCAGCGGCGGCGAGCACGGAGTCGGCGAGCTCGTACATGTCGGCTTGCGTGTCGTCATCGGGTTGCGCGACGTCACCGCGCTTAATTTGAGCCGCGAGCTTCGTGCCGTCTTCGATGATGAGTGCATACGCCGAAATGTGATCGGGGCTGCACGCGATCGCCTGGTCCAGTGAGGTGCGCCAATCGTCGAGGCTCTCACCCGGCGTACCGTAGATGAGGTCAAGGCTTACGTCGAGGCCCACCTCACGCGCCCACGCGACAACGAGTGGGATGCGCTCGGGATCGTGCGTGCGTTCGAGCGTAGCGAGCACGTGGGCAACCGCGGACTGCATGCCAAACGACACTCTCGTGAACCCCGCGGTCTTGAGTGCCTCGAGGTAGGCGCGGTCTACCGAGTCGGGGTTCGCCTCCGTCGTTACCTCAGCGCCCGGCGCGAGACCCCACGTACGCGCGATAGCGAGCAGGATAGACTCGAGCTGCTCCGCCGGCAAGAGAGTGGGCGTGCCTCCGCCAAAAAACACGGTCGACGCGGGGCGATCGGCAACGCCCGCTGCCGCCAAGACCGCCGCGGCGAACTCTACCTCGGCGGTGGCTTGCGCGGCGTAATCCTCGCGCTTCGCTCCGCGAAGCTCGGTGCTCGTGTATGTGTTGAAATCGCAATACCCGCAGCGCACTGTGCAGAAGGGCACGTGCACATACACTCCGAAATTACGGCTCGCCGCGGCATCCGCAACGCTCGATGGCAAGAGCCCGTCGAGCGGCGCAGGGTCGGCGAGGGGCAAAGCGCTCGGCACTATCGACGCACCAATCTAAAGATGCGGATGTCGCGCTTCGCGGTCTTTTCGTAGTCGCGGTAGTGCGGCCACTGAATCTCGAGCTCGGGCCACGTGGCTTCGGACTCCCGTGAGTCGAGCAGCATCGCCGTCACGGCAATCAGCTCGCGCCGGTAGTGGATTTCGGCTTGCGGGTTCGCAATAAGATTTGCGCTCCAGGCGGGATGGTTCTCCATGCCCCAATTGCTGCCCGCAATGAACCACGAGCCATCGTCGCGGGGAAAACACATGAGAGGAGATTCACGCCGGAGCCCGGACTTCGCGCCCGTCGAAAACAACATGAGTGAGGGGATCATGGGCGAAGTGAGCTTGAGACGACCGTTCGAAATGCGAAACAGGGCTCGATCGAGCGGCGTAATGATCGGGGCGACGACCCAGCGGATCGGACCCCGCACGAGTGCGGCAGTGAAGGCTCTCGCTGCGCGGTTCATTCGTCGATTCTCCCACTGCGAGAATGGAGCCGTGAGCACATACATCCTGTGGGACATTGACGGAACGCTGATCTACAACACCCCTCAGGCCGGCGGCCTCTACCTCGAATCGATCGAACACGTGACAGGAGTGCGACCCACCGAACGCGTGGGCAACCCGCACGGCATGACGGAGGGCCAACTTCTCGCCGCGATTCTCGAAGTCAACGGGCACGACGCCGCTCACATCACTGCCGTGCTGTCACGGCTCGATGAGCTCTCACTCGCGCAGCACGAGAGCGGCTTCACGCGCGACCGCTGCGTCGGCGTCATGGAAGCGATCGAAGCAGTCAGTTCTCGTGGATGGGTCAATGCGCTACTGACCGGTAACGGTCCGCAGCGCGCTCGCTACAAGATCATCGCGGCGGGAATAGACCCCGCGGTCTTCGACTGGGACTACTCCTACTTCGGCCACGAGTCCCCCACGCGCCATCACCTTACGGCGGATGCTCGAGCGCACCTCGACGGCCACCATGCGGTCATCATCGGTGACACGCCTAACGACGGCGAGGCCGCCGACACCGCTGGCATCCCGTTCATCGCGGTCGCGACAGGAGCGTTTTCGGCCGAGCAATTGAGCGACTCGAACGCACTCGTGGTCGTCGAAAATCTCGAGACAGGGCTCGATGCCGTGCTCGAGGCGATC
>JANNCX010000276.1:0-2007 GCA_031387145.1 Salinibacterium sp. | reverse complement strand
TGGGGCCACAACAACCGGTCCGCGCTCGTGCGTGTGCCGCTCTACAAGCCCAATAAGGGCCAAAGCGCGCGCGTCGAGTATCGAGCGATCGACTCGGCTGCCAACCCGTACTTGACGTTCTCGCTCTTGCTCGCCGCCGGGCTCAAGGGCATCGAGGAGGGCTACGAGCTTCCGCCCGAGGCGGAAGACAACGTGTGGGAACTCTCCGACGCAGAGCGCCGCGCGCTCGGCTACAGCCAGTTGCCTGCGAGCCTCGATCACGCCGTCTCGCTCATGGAGGACTCCGAACTCGTTGCCGAGACCCTCGGTGAGCAAGTGTTCAACTACGTGTTGCTCAACAAGCGCCTTGAGTGGCGCGAGTACCGCGCGCAAGTCACGCCCTATGAGCTGGAGAGCAATCTCGAGATTCTGTAGCTGACGCAATGCCCCGCAACCAGACAACGCTGACTGATCTCGCCAAACTCGGTTTCTCCGAACTTGGCGGTACGAGCGTGCGACTTGCCGCTCTTAGCGCTTCCCAGATCGTGCCGCATTTTGCGCGCGCGGCCGACCCCGACCAGGCTTTGCGCTTGCTCATGGTGTTGCGTGAATCCGCTCCGAGCGAAGTGTCTGCCTTACTCGGCGACGATGGCGCGGCCGCGCGACTCGTACAGGTGCTCGGCGCGTCAGCCGGCCTCGGGGAGTTCTTCGCACGACACCCTGCGGAGCTCGCAGTATTGGCCGCTCCGCTTGATGCCCCGACCTCGGTAGCCGAATACGAGTCTGATCTACTACTCTCCGTCGCAGGGCTCACGGGCGAGGCTGCCTGGGTGGCTTTGCGCGTGCGATATCGCCGTCACCTTGCGCAACTCACGGCGTGGGATCTCGCCCACCCCGATCCACTCGCGGCAGTCTCCGACGTCGCTGCGGCCCTTGCCGACCTAGCTGGCGCAGCCCTCGAAGCGTCCCTTTCGGTGGCGCGCCGCGAAGTGAAGTTTCCTGCGGCGGAAGTGGATGCGACGCACCTCGCAATCATCGGAATGGGTAAGGCCGGTGCGCGCGAGTTGAACTACGTCTCAGACGTCGACGTGATCTTCGTAGGTTCGGGATCCGGCGAGCTCTCGGATGACCGAGCTGTCGAGATTGCGACTCGACTCGCGATGCAAACGATGCGTGGCATCCACGACTTATCGACCGAGCCCGGCCTGTGGGAAGTCGACGCCAATCTGCGACCCGAAGGCAAAGACGGTGCGCTTGTTCGCACGCTCGATTCGCACCTGGCTTACTACGACCGGTGGGCCAAGAGTTGGGAGTTTCAAGCGCTCCTGAAGGCTCGACCCCTCGCGGGCGATCGCGAGCTCGGGCAGCTTTACGTCGATTCAGTCGCTCCCAAGGTGTGGTCGAGTGCGTCACGGGAAAACTTCGTCGACTCGGTTCAACGGATGCGCGAGCGCGTCACCGAGAACATCCCGAGCAACGAACTCGACATCCAACTCAAGCTCGGGCCGGGTGGACTTCGAGACGTCGAGTTCACGATTCAGCTGCTGCAACTCGTGCACGGCCAGACGGATGCTCTCGTTCGCCAAGTCGCAACGCTCCCGGCGCTCATCGCGCTCGCGGATCAGGGCTACATCGGCCGGGTCGAGTCCGCGGAGTTCTCGCGCGAGTATCGATTCTTGCGCTTGCTCGAGCACCGGTTGCAGCTCACGCGATTGCGACGCACTCACCTCATGCCCACTGACCCCGACGCCATGCGCGTGCTCGCGCGCGCGACGGGACTGGCAACGACGGCAGGCGAGCTCCTTGAGCTGTGGCAACGCACGAAACTTGCCGTGCGCACGCTGCACGAGCGGTTGTTCTACCGCCCGCTTCTCTCCGCGGTTGCCGCGTTGCCCGAAGGTGGGCTCACGCTTTCGAGCGAGCAAGCAGAAGCTCGACTCGCCGCGATCGGATTCCACGATCCGCGAGGAGCTCTCGGGCACATCGCGTCCCTCACAGGTGGTGTCTCGCGGCGCGCGACGATTCAGC
>JANNCX010000254.1:0-1865 GCA_031387145.1 Salinibacterium sp. | reverse complement strand
CCTGAACGAGCGCGTCCTGGTAGCTGACCCGCTCGAGCTTCTTCGCCTTCGGGTTCGTGTTCGGATCGGAGTCGTAGACGCCGTCGACCCCGTTCTTGGCCACGAGCACGGCGTCGGCGCCGATCTCGAGGGCGCGCTGCGCGCTCACGGTGTCGGTGGAGAAGTACGGAAGGCCGGCACCGGCGCCGAAGATGACGATGCGACCCTTCTCGAGGTGCCGCTCGGCGCGCCGCGGAATGTACGGCTCCGCGACTTGAGTCATCGAGATCGCGGACTGCACGCGAGTCGCGGCTCCCGCTTGCTCGAGAAAGTCTTGCAGCGCGAGTGCGTTCATGACGGTACCGAGCATGCCCATGTAGTCAGCACGGCCGCGATCCATTCCGCGCTGGCTCAATTCGGCGCCCCTGAAGAAGTTACCTCCACCCACGACGATCGCGATTTCGACGTCAGCGGCGGCCGCAGCAATCTCTTTTGCGAGAGCGGCGACGACGTCGGGGTTGACCCCGAGGGAGCCACCGCCGAACGCCTCACCCGAGAGTTTGAGCAGAACCCTGCGTTTGCGGTCATCAGTCATTGTGTTCCCAATCTCGATCAGCTCTTCCAGAGTATTCCGTGCTGGGCACATGCGGGAACGAAACTCATCAACAAAAGTTGACGGAGTCGGAATCATCAACTAAAGTTGATACGTGGACAAGAGCATAAGCATCCCCCCTCCCGACCGTCCGCGCGACGCATTCGCGGCCGTAGTCGCCCTGCGCCGGCTCGCGTCGACGCTCGAACGATCCACGGTTGAAGCGGCGCTCGAGCAGGGGTGGACGTGGTCCGACATCGGCCAAGCACTCGAAACCTCAGCGCAAGCCGCCCATAAGCGACTCGCTCCGGGCCGTCACCGCACAGCCTGACTCGCCCCTGCCGCCACGCAGTTACCCGCAACACCCCGAAAGGACCAATCCCCATGCCCCTCCGCACCGCCGTTCGCGATACACGGCTCGTCGCCGCCCTCCTCACGATCGCAGAACACGAGGCCCGCGCGCTCGGCGACCCTTCGCCGAGCGCTGAACACTTGTTACTCTCTGCCATGCTCGTCGACGATCCCTCCGCTCGCGACGCGATCGGCTCGATCTCGTCAACCGTGGATACAGCCGCCGTACGCGCTGCCATCGGCGCCGTGCACTCGGCATCCCTCTCCGCGATCGGCATCGCGCCCCCGACGATCGACGCAGCAATGCCCTCCGCGCGCGGCGCCTATCACAGCGAAGTTTCGGCGCAGGAGGTGTTTCAGCGCGCTCGCCTACTGTCGCGACACTCCCGCACGGGAATCAGCAGTGCACACGTGCTTCTCGCCGCCGCAGAGCGCGAGTACGGCACAGTTGCTCGCGTCTTTCAGCACCTCGGGCTTGACCGCAATGCCGTGCTCACGGCCGCGACCACGGCCGCGCTGACCTAAGCGCGTTTGTAGGCACAAGTGCAACGCCCCGGGTTCACAACAGAACCCGGGGCGTTATTACATCTCAGTTGGAGCTAAGCGCCGACCTTGAAGCGAGCGAATCCGCTCACCGTGAGTGAAGCATCCGACAGCACCTTGCCGACGGAAACCTTGTTGTCCTTGGCGTAGTCCTGGTCGAGCAAAGCAACTTGCTTGAAGAACGCGGCGACGCGACCCTCAACGATCTTCGGAAGGGCTGCCTCTGGCTTGCCTTCGCCACGGCTGATCTCCTCGACGATGCGACGCTCGTTCTCGACGGTCTCCGCGGGAACCTCGTCGCGAGAGAGGTACTGCGGGTCTGCGAACGAAATGTGCTGCGCGACAGAGCGGATCGTGTCTGAGTCATCTCCGTCGAACGCGACGACAACGCCAACTTGCG
>JANNCX010000250.1:0-4913 GCA_031387145.1 Salinibacterium sp. | reverse complement strand
GCCTTCCACGTCGAGATCTCGCCCTTGCGCGACTGCCGCGTCGCGGTCGTCGTGTGGAGGGCTTGGCCGATCGCGTGGAAGATCGTCTCAGTCGGTAAGCCGAGCAGGGTGCCGATGCCCGCGGCCGCGCTCGGGCCGAGGTGAGCGACGTGGTCGATCTTGTGTTTGTGCAGACTGATCGCCTTGACCAAATCGATCTGAACCTCGTACCCCGTGACGATGCCCCTGAGCAGCTCGGCGCCCGAGCGGCCCGCGTGCTGCGCGACGGCGAGAATCGACGGAATGTTGTCGCCGGGATGCGAGTACTCAGCCGCGAGGAACGTGTCGTGATAGTCGAGTTCGCGCACTGCGACGCCGTTGGCCCATGCTGCCCACTCGGGACTCGTGAGTTGATCGCTTCCAAACACGGTCGACCCGCTGCCTCCGCGCGAGACCTGGTGCGCTTCGGCTTGAGCGCGCGCCGACACGACGGGCGCGCGCGTGAGCGATGCAACCGCGACGGCGGCGTTGTCGATGACGCGATTGATGACCATGTCGGTGACGTCGGCCGCCGGCTCAACCGACTCTGACGCGACCTCGGCGATCTTCCATGCCAATTGGCCCTCGCGAGCCAAGTTTTCGTCGCTGCGATGTACTCGAACCTCATGAAGCTTCACGAGGCCAGCTTACGTTCCGGCCCAGCCTTGCGCGCGTGCCGGAATCTGCGCCGAGTCTCCAGTTGTGGCGGGTTCGGCTGCGGCAGAGGTCGCCACAAGTGGAGGCTCGGCGAATGTGGACGGACGCCCGTGGGCGCGAGCACTGCCTCCGCGGCTTACGATGAAAGGCTCATGTCCGCCGCAATCCGCATCCACTTTCCGCCCGACCTGCCTGTTAGTCAGCGCCGGGACGACATCGCGCGCGCTATCCAAGACAACCAAGTCGTCATCGTCGCGGGCGCGACGGGGTCGGGCAAGACGACGCAGATTCCCAAAATGTTGCTCGAGCTCGGCTACGAGAGCATCGGCCACACGCAACCGCGCCGGATTGCCGCGCGCACGATCGCCGAGCGAATCGCTGAAGAGCTCGGCACCGAGGTCGGTGCACTCGTCGGCTACCAAGTGCGGTTCACCGACCGCGTCGGTAAAGACACCCGCATCAAGCTCATGACCGACGGCATCCTTCTCAACCAGATTCACCGCGATCGCGACCTCAAGCAGTACGACGCGATCATCATCGACGAAGCACACGAGCGCAGCCTCACCGTCGACTTTCTGCTCGGCTACCTCAAACAACTCGTCAACCGACGGCCCGACCTCAAGGTCATTATCACGAGCGCGACGATCGACCCCGAGAGCTTCTCGAAGCACTTCGGCGGCGCTCCGATCATCGAAGTGTCCGGTCGCACGTTCCCCGTCGAAATCCGCTACCGTCCGCTCGTAGCTGAAGCGTCGGAAGACGAGAACGGCGACGCGAGCGACGACCGTGATTACCTGCAAGGCATCAACGACGCGATCGACGAGTTGAGCCGCGAGAGCGACGGCGACGTGCTCGTGTTTCTCTCGGGCGAAAACGAGATTCGCGACGCCGAAGACGCGATTCGCGGCCGAAACCTGCCCGGCACAGAAGTGCTGCCGTTGTACGGGCGCTTGAGCGCCTCCGACCAGCACCGCGTCTTCGAGAGCACTCGAGCGGCGGGCACGCGTCGGCGGATCGTGCTCGCGACGAACGTCGCTGAGACGTCGCTGACTGTTCCGGGCATCCGCTACGTCGTCGATGCCGGCACGGCTCGCATCAGTCGATATAGCGTGCGGTCCAAGATTCAACGGCTGCCGATCGAGGCGATCAGTCAAGCGAGCGCGAACCAGCGGTCGGGGCGCAGCGGCCGCACGAGCGACGGCATCGCGATCCGGTTGTACTCAGAAGAGGACTTTGCGCGCCGACCCGAGTTCACCGAACCCGAGATTCTGCGAACCAACCTGAGCTCGGTCATCCTGCAAATGATTTCGCTCGGGCTCGGTGATATCGCAAGCTTTCCGTTCCTGCAGCCGCCGGACTCGCGCGGCATCAAGGACGGCCTCGACCTCCTACACGAACTCAACGCGGTCACGAAGGCGAACACCATCACCCCGATCGGCAAGCAGCTCTCGCAATTGCCGATCGATCCGCGGCTCGCTCGCATGGTCATCGAGTCAAAGAAGCACGGCACGTCACGCGAAGTCATTGCTATCGTCGCGGCACTGAGCATCCAAGATCCGCGCGAGCGCCCGCTCGAGAAACGCACTCAAGCCGACCAACAGCACGCGCGATTCGTCGACCCGACGAGCGACTTTCTCACGCTCCTCAACCTCTGGAATTACCTGGAGGAGAAGCAAAAGGAGGTGAGCGGCAACCAGTTCCGCCGCCTCGTGAAGAGCGAGTATCTCAACTACTTGAGGGTGCGCGAATGGAACGACGTCGTGCGTCAACTGACGAGGACTGCGAAGACCCTCGGCATCACGGTCGGTGATGCGAGTGCGAATCCCGACGCCATCCATCGATCTCTGCTCTCTGGACTCTTGAGCCACATCGGATTGAAAGACACCGCGAAGCGCGACTACATCGGTGCGCGCCAAGCCCGGTTCGTGATCTTTCCCGGGTCGGCGCTCGCCAAGAAGCAACCCGCCGCGATCATGAGTGCCGAACTCGTCGAGACGAGCCGCCTCTTCGCTCGCGTCAACGGCGCCATCGACCCGGCTTGGGCGGAAGCCATCGCGGGCGACCTCGTGAAGCGCACTCACTCCGAGCCACACTGGGAGAAGAAGCAAGGCTCGGTCGTCGCGTACGAGCGCGTCACGCTCTACGGCGTGCCGATCGTCGCGAAGCGTCGAGTGCAGTTCTCGCGCATCGACCCCGCGTATGCGCGCGAACTGTTCATTCGTCACGCGCTCGTCGAGGGCGAGTGGGAGAGCCAGCAAGCATTCGACCGTGCCAATCGTAAGCTCCGCCGCGAGCTCGCAGAACTCGAAGAACGCACTCGGCGGCGCGACATCCTCTACGACGACGAAGCAATTTTTGACTTCTATCAGCGCAGGATTCCGGCGGATGTCGCGAGCACGCGCGACTTCGAAGGGTGGTGGAAGAAGGCGCGAATCGATATGCCCGACCTGCTCACGATGACGGCGGAGAATCTCGCGCCCGACGACACCGTCGTCGACGAAGACGCCTTCCCGAGCACGTGGATCCACGGCGACCAATCGCTCGCGCTGAGCTACCGCTTCGAACCGGGGGCAGATGACGACGGCGTGACGGTCGCGATTCCGCTGCCACTTCTCGCGGGGCTCAAACCCACGGGATTCGACTGGCAAGTGCCCGGGCTGCGCGAAGAACTCGTGACGTCGCTCATCAAGTCGCTGCCCAAGCACATCCGCAAGAACGTCGTGCCCGCCGCGGACTGGGCGCGCAAGCTGCTCGAGCCAGTCGCGGCACCGCTCGACGAAAGCCTGCCGCACTACCTCGCGGGCCAGATTGCGGCGCAAACCTACACTCAGGTCTCAGCGGCCGACTTCGACCTCGATCGAGTCCCGCCGCACTTGCGCATGACCTTTACCGTGACGGATGAACGCGGCAAGCGCCTGGCCTCGTCGAAGACTCTCACCGCTCTGCAAGCGAGCCTAAAACCCGCTGCGCGTGAAAGTATCGCGCGAGTGGTGGAACGTCCGCGCGACTCACTTGAACGCGGCGGCCTCACCACGTGGGACATCGAGGCCCTCGACCGCAGCCGAGACACCAAACACGGCGGCAACACCATCAGGGCCTACCCGGCGCTCGTCGACGAGGGCACGACGGTCGCGATTCGGCTCATGAGCACGGTCGAAGATCAAGCCGCCACGCATCGGCTCGGTGTTCGCCGATTGCTCCTGCTGGGCATCCCGTCTCCTCTCGGCTACGTGCAGGAACACTTGACGACGAAGGAGAAACTCACCCTCGCGACGAGTCCGTATCGCACGAGCGCCGAGCTCTTCGACGATTGCCTCATCGCGTGCGCCGATCATGTTTTGGGCGAAGCGGAGGTTTTCACTCTCGCCGAATTCGAGACCGTACGCGACGCTCTGTCGTCGACTATCGTCGATTCGCTCTTCACGACCGTCGGCCTCGTGTCGCGCATTCTGGCAAGTGCTCGAGACACCGACAAAGCCATCCAACGCGCGACGAGCATGACGCTCATCGCCCCGCTCGCCGACGCTCGCGCGCAACTCGACGCCCTGCTTCACGCGGGATTCGTGTCGGCAACGGGGCTAGCAACCCTCGCGCGCGTGCCCGTCTATCTCGAGGGAATCAATCACCGGGTGGCCAAGCTCGCCGAGAACCCAGGCCGCGATCGGGTGTGGATGACCGAGGTCGCGAACGCGACGGAGCGCTACATCTCGGCAGGTGGTGTGTTGCCGCTCGAGCCCGCATCACAGCGTCACATTGTGCGCGCGAGGTGGATGCTCGAAGAACTCCGTTTGAGCCTCTTCGCCCAGCACCTTGGTACCGCGGAACCCGTGAGCGTGCAGCGCATCATAAAAGTGCTCTCGGGCTCGTGATCGCGGCGATTCCGGCCTTCGCGACCGAGGAGCGGCGCAGCCGATAACCTAGGTGGGGCGTGCGGCGCGCGCCTCCTCACAGAAGAGAGAGTCGTCAGTGTTAGAGAACTCCCCGCGTTCCGTTTCGGCCGAAATCGCCCGTTCCTGGCTACTCGTCGCCGCCACTCGGCCCGAGTCTTTTGATGCAGCGGAGCAGTCGCGGGCCGACCAGATCATCCTCGACGTCGAGGATGCCGTCGACCCTGGGCTCAAAGACAAAGCTCGAGCCGACGTCGTCGAATGGCTCACTAAAGGCGGCAGTGCCTGGGTTCGCATCAACGACCGCACGAGCGACTTTTGGTCGGGTGATGTGGATGCGCTCGCCGGGCT
>JANNCX010000242.1:0-11064 GCA_031387145.1 Salinibacterium sp. | reverse complement strand
GCTCCCTTTCGTACCTTGGATGCTGGTCGGTGCTGCCTTGCTCCCCGCGCGCGGGCTCCGACCGGCCTTGACGATCCAAATTGTGTTCGCACTCGTCGTACAACATCTGTTGTTTACCGGCTGGTGACTGTTGCAATTCATTCTCCGGTGTGCAACTCTAGGGTTGCACTACCGACGATAGGAACCACCCATGCAAACAACAAACGACGCGCGCACGATCATCGATGGCGATGCGTACACCGTGCGGCGCAGCATCCACATTTCCGCCCCCGTCGACAAGGTGTGGGCTGCCGTGACCGAGCCCGAACACATGTCGAAGTGGTTTGCGCCGACGACCACGCTCGACGGCAGGGGCGTTGGCGCGACGGGTGTCTTCACGTTCGATCAAAACGACTCGATCCCTGTGCGCATCGAAGAGATCGACGCGCCCCGCATGATCGCGTACTGCTGGAGCAATGACGACGCAGCGGCCGCGAAGGCTGGCGGCGCGCATCCCGCGACGATCGATGACGCGCACTCGCTCATCATGCGCTTCACGCTCGAGCCGACTACCACGGGAACCCAGCTCACGGTCGTCGAGACGGGTTTCGAGACGACGACCGACCCCGCGTTCAACATGGAGTCCCACCGCCTCGGCTGGAACGGCATTCTCGACCAACTCATCGCCAACTTCGCATGAGCACTTCGGCACTAGTCGACGTGTTCGCGGCGCTCGGGGACGAGTCGCGGTGGAGCATCCTCGCCGCACTTGGGGAGGTGGATGCCTCGGCCTCCGCTCTCGCGGCCCGCTTGCCACTTACGCGCCAAGCGATCGCCAAGCACCTCGCGGTGTTGCACGGGGTCGGGCTCGTCGAGTCCGTGCGCGTCGGTCGAGAGTTGCGGTACCGCGCGCTCGGGTCGACGCTCACCGCGACTGCCCGCAAGCTCGAGGGAATCGGGGCCGATTGGGACCGCCGTTTGAGCGCGATCAAAACGATCGCCGAAGGGCTCTGAGGAGTTGCGCACGCCACTCGTTCTCATTGCAAGGTCAGTGAATGAGCACCTTGAGCGCGTTGTGCTTCGCGGCATTCCCGAAGACTTCATAGGCCTCTTCGATCTGATCGAATGAGAACTCGTGAGTCACGAACTTGTCGACGGGCATGCGGTGTGCGGCCACGAGCTTGAGCAACATCGCGCTTGTATTCGTGTTGACGAGACCAGTCGAGATCGCGACGTTGCGGATCCACAACTCGTTGAGAGCAAGTTCGACCGGCTTGCCGTGCACACCGACGTTCGCCACGTGTCCGCCCGGCCGCACGACGTCGATGGCCATCGTGAATGTCGCCGGAATGCCGACGGCCTCGACAGCTACATCCACGCCGTCGCCGTCGGTGATGGCGAGCACTTGTTGCCTCCAGTCGGCGTCTGAGGAGTTGACGGTGTCCGTCGCCCCGAAGTCTTTCGCGCGCGCCAAGCGAGCGTCGTCGACGTCTATTGCGATCACCCTCGACGGTCCGTAGAGTTGCGCGGTCATGACTACCGAGAGCCCCACCGGGCCGGCACCTACGACCGCGACAATGTCGCCCGGCTTGACGTGCCCGTATTGCACACCGATCTCGAACCCCGTAGGGAGCACGTCGGAGATGAGGATGCCCTCGGCATCCGTTACGCCGTCCGGCACCTTGTACACCGAGTTTTCTGCGAAGGGCACTCGCACGAATTCGGCTTGCGTACCGTCGATCATGTAGCCGAAAATCCACCCGATCCCAGCTTTGCCTTCGGGACTCAAGCAGTGGCTATACAGACCCTGCTGGCAATTCGAGCACGAGCCGCACGAACTGATACACGACAGGATGACGCGGTCCCCGACCGCGAGCTGGGTGACTCCGCTACCGACCTCTGTGATCACCCCGATGCCCTCGTGTCCCAAGATGCGCCCTACCGCCACCTCGGGTACGTCGCCTTTGAGAATGTGAAGGTCCGTGCCGCAAATGGTCGTGGCATCCATTTTGACGATCACATCGGTTGGATGTTGGATGACCGGCGCGGGCACTTCGTCCCAACTCTTCAGGCCGGGGCCATGATAAACGAGAGCCTTCATGTAGCGAGTCAACGACCGGACCGCTCGTAGCAACAGGGGCGAAGGTCCCGTTGCGCGCACGGCACGATTCAATGCCCGTCAGTACTCGCCCTTGATGACGAAGTATGAGCCGCGGATGACACCTGCAAGCTTCGACTTCTGACGCGCGAACTTGTACTTCGTCGCGAGTTCTTCGGGAATCTCCATGCCCTCGGAGAGCTTGAAGCCAACGGCGCGCTTGCCGCCAGGATCGACGCCGTACATGACGTTGATCGACAGCCCGGACTCGTAGAACACGTAGGCCATGCGGTATCCCTCCACCTCGAAGGAGGTTGCCTCAAGGGGGCGGGTGGCGATCACGATGTCGCGCTCTTCGGCGAGGATGCGGGTCACCCAAGCGAGTGCATCCGGCTCCTCTGACGCCGGGGCGGTCGCAAAATTGTGGTCGTACTTGTTCTTGAAGTAGCGGGACTCGTTGGCGCGCAAGCCCGCGAGTGCAGGAGCGAACGGGCTCGACTCGAGCCCATCCATCGACACTTTCTCGAAATCAACTACGTGACGCATTTGGCCCTCTCAATAAAGACGTCAGTTAGCGATTGCGGGAATGATTGCGCCGGAGAACACCTGCCAAGCGAGTGCCGTCTTTGCGACCAGGCTCAAGGTGATGTAGGAGCGTTCGCCCTGAAGGTAGCTCTTCCACTTACCGACCTGCTTGTACTGGAGCCACTGGTTGATAGCAAAAGTGTTGAAGAACACGAAGAGGGAGATGACGATCCCGACGACGAACGCCGGAGCTGCAACGTCACTCGTGCTTCCCGGTCGCAGGAAGTAGATGAGGATGAGGATCCACGGAACAATGCCGACCATTGATCCGAAGATAAACGGTAGGAACTTGCCAGTGCCGGGCTGCTCGTACTTCTCCTGAAGCGCACCGAAAAGAATCATGGCGGCGTTGACCGCGAAGACTGCGAAGAGCGCTCCGATGTCTGTCACGCCGTTGATCGCGAGGATGAGCCAGATCATGATCGAGGAGCTCAGCGAATACTCGACCCAGCGGAAGTAGTTGTGATTGTTCTGTAGGCCGTTCTTGTAGCGCGCAAAGAACCACGGGCTCGAGATGAGAAAGTGGAACAGGGCACTGAGCCCGAGGAAGGCCACCACACCGACACCGATGTTCACTTCAAAGAGCGTGACGCGCTCCGGCGGCACGGGCACTCCGGGAGGTCCCGCAAGATAGTCGGCCGTTACGGCGAACAAAACTTGCGTGCTGAGCATCGTCAGAACAACGGCAAAGCCAATCGCCTGAATAAGGTGCAGACTCCCCGCGACAACGTTGTAGATCCGCAAACGATTGATCTGTTGATCGGCGGTATAGACGTTCTTGGCCATCGGCTCACTCCATTGTTCGGCGTGAACCTGACGATAACACCTGCCCCCGACTCGCGCCTTGCGCACTGGACTTTACTGGGGTAACGTACAACCAAATGGTTGTACAACTAGAACTCAGCGACGACGACGTGAACCGCATTTTCCGGGCTCTCGCCGACACAACGCGACGCGATATCGTTCGTCGAACACTAGCCGCCGAGGTCTCAGTCACCCATCTGGCCGAGGCATACAACATGTCATTCGCGGCAGTGCAAAAACACGTCGCCGTACTTGAGGACGCGAGGCTCGTGACGAAAGAACCTCGCGGGCGGGAGCGGATGGTGCGGGGCGAGCCCGAGCGCATCCGTCAAGCACAGCGTCTTCTCGACCAGTTCGAACAGCTCTGGCGATCGAGAATCGACCGCCTCGATGCCCTACTCGACGACGACCACTAGAAAGGCCCAGCATGCCCATCACTTCCGTCGAGAAGGATCTCGACCAACTCAGCATCACGATCACCGCCGACTTCGCGGCACCGCTCGAGCGGTTGTGGAATGCCTATGCCGACCCTCGCCAGATCGAGCGCTTCTGGGGTCCGCCGACCTACCCCGCGACCTTCCTCCGCCACGATGCCGCCCCCGGCGGCCGCAGCGTGTACCGCATGACCGGACCGACGGGCGACGAGCACTACGGGTGTTGGGAGTGGTCGAGCGTCACCGCCGCTAAGTCTTTCGAGGTCGTTGACTGGTTCGCCGACTCGACCGGCGCACCCAACACCGACCTGCCGGCGACCCGCGTGACGTTCGCCTTCGAGACGACAGCGACTGGCTCGCGACTCGTCACGACCTCGCGCTTCGACTCGCTCGAACAACTCGAGCAGTTGCTCGACCTGCAGATGCTCGAGGGCACTAAAGAGGCGATGTCCCAGATCGACGCTGTGCTCGCCGACCTCGCCGCCTTTGCTTCGGACCTAGCGGTGGATGCCCAGATCCTCAGCGACACGCACGTGCGCGTTTCGCGGGTCATCCGTGGTTCCATCGATCAGGTCTGGCGCGCGCACAACGATGCCGAGCTCATGAAGCAGTGGCTGCTCGGCCCCGACGGGTGGACCATGCCCGTGTGCGAGCTCGCGACGAAGGTCGGCGACAGCTACCGCTACATGTGGGAGCCCGAGGGTGGCGGCGAGGGATTCGGCTTCACGGGCGAACTGCTCGAGTCGCACAAGCCATATCGCGCCGTCACGACCGAGGCGATGATCGGCATGGACTTTCCCGCGACACTCAACGAGCTCACCCTCACCTCCGTCAAGGGCGGCACTTTGCTTTCGCTCCTGATCACGTATGCGAACGTGGAGCAGCGCGACGCGATACTCGCGACCGGCATGACCGGCGGCATGGAGACGAGCTACGAGCGGCTTGAGGGCCTGTTGGAGGTTGGCTTTAAGGTCTAAGGCGCTGTGCAGTCGGCCATGCGCGAGTGCAGAATTAGCGCATGGCCGACGCACACGTCATCAAACCGCTCACCCCGGAAACCTTCCCGCGTGGCTCGCCCTAGCGCAGAAGCACAACGGGGTGTGGGGCGGGTGATACTGCTCCTACTTTCATGGCGACACCGCCCAGACAGTGAAGGCCGACTACGATCGGTCGACCTTCAAACAGCGACTCGTGCGGGAGGGAGTCGCGCACGCGGCTCTCGTGTTCGAGGGCGACATCGCCATCGCGTGGTGCGAGTACGGGAGTCCTGCGGAGCTTCCGAACATCTACCATCGCAAGCAATACGACGCGGGGCGAGCCGAGACCCCCGCCGTGGCGCATCACGTGCTTCTTCGTCGATCGTGACTACCGCCGGTCGGGCGTGGCTTACGAGGCTCTAGAGGGCGCTCTTCAGCTGATCGCGGAAGCGGGCGGGGGCGAGGTCGTGTCGTTCCCGAACGAACTCGAGCCCGGCAAGAGGACTTCGTCGTCGTTCCTCCACAACGGAACACGGGCGATGTTCGATAAGGCCGGTTTCACCTTCGAGCGCCATATCGGAAAGGACAAGACCGTGATGCACAAGTCGATCGCTTCGGCGGGCGGTTAACCTCCACCCGGGGTGCCTGGCAAGCCCTCGTCGAACTCGCGCTTCAAGTACCGTGGCGCCTGGCTGTACCACCCTTCGGTGATGAGTTCGACGAGCATGTCCGCATCGACGGTCGCGAGACGGAAGGCGATCTTCGGCTCGCTCCATCCGGTGGTCTGACGAAGGAAGACGTGCGGCCAGCCCTCCCGATAGGCGAGCTTGTCCTGCTCGGAGGGCACCTTCACGACGAACACCGGCTCCCGCTCGATGACGGCCCGCACATCCGCGGGCACGCTCGGCCATGGATGGGCCTCCCATGCGTAAAGCTTGTTTCGCACAAACCAAGCGGCTCCACCCGTCGTCGCACGCTCCTCACTCCCGGGGAGCGTCACGGTGATGGCACGGACATCCTCAAGCGACGGCACGCACTTACGGTACCGGGCGGGTGCGACACCGCCGGCATGTGGCAGGGCATCGATGCCCTAATGCTCGCCGAGCGGTGAGCTCAAACGACCACTAGTGGGTACCTGACACCAGTGAGCTCCTCGGATGCAGCCCAGAGTCGGGCCGCCGTCTCAAGATTCGACGCCTCGGGTGACCGACCAACGAGCACCGGCGGCCCCGCAAGTTCGCGGCGGTTTGCTGGGCCGGCATAGCTGCCGCCCGGAATGGCCTCGGTTGCGGCGAAGAGCGTGGGGCCTGCGCCGCTCGCGGCATCCTGCGCGAACAGGCGCACGGCGACTCTCGCCATCGCCCGCATGAAGGCGCTCTCGGAACTCGACATGAGGTTGGTGACGGCCATGCCCGGGTGGGCTGCCGTCGCGATGACGCTCGACCCCGAGCTCTCAAGGCGGCGCTTCAGTTCGAGCGTGAACAGCAGATTCGCGAGCTTCGATTGCGCGTAGGCCTCGGCGCCGTTGCGGTAGCGGCGGGTGGCCCAGTTGAGGTCGTCGAAGTCGATCGAGCCGGTGCGGTGAGCCCCGCTCGCGACCGTGACGACGCGGCCCGTGATGTGCGGCAGCAGGAGGTTGGTCAGCGCGAAGTGACCCAAATGGTTGATGCCGAACTGTCGCTCAAAGCCGTCGACCGTATACCCAAGTGGTGGCATAAGCACCCCGGCGTTGTTGATCAGCAGGTGGATGCCGCCGCTCCAGCCTTGCGCGAATTCACGCACTGAGGCGAGATCGGCTAGATCTAGGCGGCGTACCTCGGCGGAACCGGGAACGGATGCCGCGGCATCCCGCCCCTTCGTCTCGTCACGCACCGCGAACACGACGTGCGCACCTTGGGCCGCGAAGACTTCTGCGGCCTCACAGCCGATCCCGCTGTTGGCGCCCGTCACGATGACCGTCGTGCCGTCGAGGCGCGCCATGCGGCGCGGGGTCCATGGCTCGCTCATGCGCGCACCGCGCCGGTGCTGGCAGAAGAGGTGCTGGACGGGGCGGAGCTAGCCGGGGCGGAACTGAAGCCGCGCACGATCAGCCAGACGGCGAAGAAGAGCTCGAACAGTCCGCCCGGAATCGCGCCGATCAGGCCTGCCCCTGCAACGCCCGAGAGCTCGAGGATGCAGCCCGTCGCGAAGGTCGCGTAGCCGATGAACCCCCAGACGGCAAGGAATCGCGGCACGAGGCGTGAGCGATAGAGGGCGACGCAGAAGAACAAGCTGCCGATGCCGAGGCCTGCCATCGCGATGTTGTAGGCGAGCACGTTCGTGTCGGCGAATCCCAAGAGCAGAGCGATCGCGCCGACCGCGAGGAATGTGCCCTCGAAGACCCGGGTTGCGAGGTAGCCGAATGCGACCGCTGGCGTGTGTGCACGAAGGATCGGAAGCATGAGAGCGCCGATGGCGATGACCGCGATGGAGTTGAGCAGCATCATTGCGACGCCGGTGATGACGAGAGCGCCGGCCTCGGCTGCAATGGCGATTGAGCTGCCGACGCCGTACAGGAGGAATGCGGCGAGCATGAGAGCGCCGACGGCGCGGGCGGTAGTGCGGGTGTTCTTCATGGAAGTTCCTGTCTCAGTGTCTCTGACACCATACGGTGTAAGGTTGGATAGCAAGACGGTACCATACGATGTAAGGTGATGTCTATGGGCACTGCGGAACCGAGAGAACCGGTCACACGTGAGCGGGCCATCCGCGTCGCCATCGGGCTCGCGGATGCGGGCGGCCTCGAGTCGTTGAGCATGCGCAAACTCGCCGCAGAGCTCGGGATCGAAGCAATGTCGCTCTACTACCACGTGAGCAGCAAAGACGACATCCTCGACGGGATGCTCGACGTTGTGTACTCCGAGTTCTCGACGCCTCGGGCGGGTGACGAGTGGCGCGCCGCCATGCGCGCGCGCGCGGAGTCGACGCGTGGCGTGCTGGCGCGGCATCCCTGGGCCATCGGCATCAAGGCCCGCACATCACCGGGGCCCGCGACACTCGGCCACCTCGACTCGGTGGTCGGCTGCCTGATCGCTGCGGGATTCTCGATGCCCATGACAGGGCACGCGATGTCGATCCTCGACAGCTATGTGCTCGGCTTCGCACAGCAGGAAGCGGCCCTCCCGCTCGACGAGTCAGGCGATGTCGGGGCCGCGACGCAAGACATCATGGCGCAACAGCTCGCCATGGCTGAAGCGTTCCCTCACCTCGCCGACATGGCGGCTCGGCTGATCCTCCAACCCGGATACGCCTACGGAAACGAGTTCAACTATGGGCTCACACTGATTCTTGACGGTCTCGAATCGGCGCACGCCGCGGAGGGTGCCAGGTGATGGCGAGCGAGTGAAATGTGGCAGCGTTCCAAAGTGCCACGTGACGCGCTAACGGCTATTCGATGACGCTGACTTCTTTCCAGAACGCAACATAGTTTGAGAAATCTTTGCCGACGCGCTCGAAGGCGCCCGGGTATGGGGTGGGGTAGCTCCACGCTCGGTCTTGCAAGATGGTCGTGCCGTCGTTGACCGAGAAGTACTGGCATTCGCCCTTCCACGGGCACGTGTACGGGGTCGGGCTCGCGGTGAGAATGCCTGGCTTCACGCTGTCCGGGGGGAAGTACCAGTTTCCCTCGATCTTGATGAGGTCCTCCATGCTGGCCTCTGCGATTACAGTGTCCCCAATTACTGCCTTCATCGTTCCCCCGCATGGATGTTTTTTGAGCTGCCGCCACTGTGACGCCCTTCCAACACTACGTGGTGAAGGGCGCCTCCAAGGTCGAGGGCTGCGCTACTCGCCGAACGCGTCATCGTAAATGGCGCGCAACTCGGGGCTGTCGTCGCCGCTGAGTCCGCATCCCCGGATCGTGGCGTCACCAGCGGCGACTAGGTACGACTCCCCCAGCTCAAACACGACGCTCGAGAAATCGCTGTCTATCGCCTCGTTTTGCGGAACCTCGACGCGATCAGCGACCTCACCCTTGAAGCGCTCGGTAACCTCAAGCGTTACGTTGCCGCCGTCGACGGCAATCACTTTCGCGGCGAACGCCTGCTCCTGCGCTTGCAAACCCTCTGCGGTTACGGGCATGCAACTGCCACTCGACAGACCGCCGCCCTCTGGGGCCGCGAGCTGTTCTGTGGTTGGTGTCCCAGAGAGTGTCAGCGGCACGGCGATGGCTGCGCCGATCGTGAGTGCGGCGGCCACTCCGATGAGCGGTACCCACGCACGGCGCCGGCTTGGCGCTGTGTCGGCCGCGGTGCTGATTGGTGTTGGCGTCGAATCGGTCATGATCTGCTCCATTCTGTGGTCGAGCCACCTCTCAGGCAGAGCAGCGATCGTGCGGGCCGGGTCTGCGGCGCGTACGCGGTTACGCAGTTCGCGGTAATCGCTATCCATCGGTGCTCCCTCCTTCAAGCAGTACATCTCCGGATACCGGCTGTGCTTTCAGCAGTTCATCTTTCAGCCGGGTCTTCGCGCGGTGCAACCTGATGGCCGCGGCGTTCGAGCTGATGCCGAGCACCGTGGCCAACTGTGGGCTCTCGAGCCCATCCCACGCCCAGAGTCGAAGCAGCTCGGCGTCGGCAGAGCGCAGTCGGCTGAGAGCCTCGCGCACTTCGTCTGCGCCGGCTGGGTCATCGACAGTGCCGTCGTGCAACGCGGCTGCGGGCGGGTCGAGCGCAATGATCTTGCCAACGAGCCGGGTGCGACGACGCTCTGCCCTCTGGGAGTTGGCGAGCAGATTGCGGGCAACCACAATCGTCCACGGGATGATCTGCTCAGCATCCGCGGGCATCTCATCAAGCCGGCGCCAACAGACCAACAACGTCTCGTTGAGCACGTCGTCGGCCATCCCCGCGTCGGTGCGACGCAGCAGATACCGGCGCGCCGGCTCGACGACGAGCTCGGCGACCTCTCGGAAGCGCTGTTCGCGCTCGGCGCGGATCACAAGTGTCACACTGCCTCATGTCCGGCAGTGGCGGCAAGATTTCAGGTTCGGTCGCTCGGGCCAGTAGCAAAAACCAGTCCGACGACAGGCTCACGTTGTCGTGTTCATGAACGTCGCGAGCAGCTCCCCGATCTGATGGTCGCGGTCGAGTGGATGCCGTAGCGGCATATCGGGCTTGAGCCGATAGATGTTGCGTCGACCGTCGCGCTCCCGCTCGAGGTAGCCGGCCTCCTCAAGCTCGGCGACGATGCGCTGGGCGGCCCGCTCAGTGATGCCCACGAGGGTCGCCACCTCCCGCAACCGCACGTTGGAGTTTTCGGCGACGCACAGCAGCACGTGCGCGTGGTTGGTGAGGAACGTCCACTGCGCCATGGCTCCATTGTGCACCCACGACCCCGGATGCGCCTGATCCTTTTCAGGACATTCATAATGTGATATACATTTCGTGTATTAGTTTTCTTGTTATGGAGGACGTGTGATGGGTGAGGTCGTGCTGGCGTTGATGCTCGCAGTGCCGTTGGCGACCGTGGCGGTCGCCGCGATCCTCGGCTGGCGGCGGTCCTCCCCCCACATCGCCGCACAGGTCGCCGCCGGGATGACCGGCGCTGGCTTCGTGATCGCCGTCGTCGCGATGCTCACCTTGGTAGCCGGCCCGGTGAGCCTCGAGGTCGGAGCATCGAGCGTGCAGCTCGACCCGCTCTCGGTGCTGCTCTCGATGCTCGTGTTCGGCTTGAGCGCCGTGATCCAGTCGTTCGCGGTGCGCTACCTGCGCGGGGATCGACGTCAGGGCTGGTTCATCGTCTCGGCGACCGCGTTGACGGCAGCCACCGTGCTGCTGGTATGCGCGGCATCCGTTCTCGTGTTCGCCCTCGCGTGGGTGGCCGCCGGGGCCGCTCTCGTCGCGGCGCTGGCAACCTACCCCGAACTGGCACAAGCGCGCGAGGGAGTGCGGCGCACGGCGATGCGGCTCGCCCTCGCGGATGCCGGTCTGCTCGTGGCCGTAGGTGTCCTCATCATCGCGGGCGGAGGCGACCAGCCCTTGAGCGAGCTCGCGTCGACCGCGGGCTCGCTCGGGGAGCCACTCGGGGCGACAGTGACGGTCCTGCTCGTCATTGCAGCGCTCGCGCACTCGAGCCAGCTCCCGTTCCAGGGCTGGCTTCCGTTCACCCTCGCCGCGCCTACCCCGGTGTCCGCGCTCATGCACGCGGG
>JANNCX010000233.1:0-1510 GCA_031387145.1 Salinibacterium sp. | reverse complement strand
GCGGTGCGGCCGCGCACGATCCCGATGAACTCTTCGACGAGCTCGGTCGTGCCCGACGTGACCCACACGAGCGCGATCTCGGTGTTCGGGGCATCTGTCACGGGTCGAGCGATCACGTCTCGGCGACTGAGGGCTCGCGCGACAGATTGCGGCATTACCGCGACGCCGACGTTTGCCGCGACGAGATCGACGGCCGCGGCCCACTCTGAGTCGAGCATCGTTTCGCCCTCGAGGTCGACGAGGGTGACGGCGTCGACTGCCCCGAACGCGTGATCCTTGGCAACAACGACGAAGGGCTGCTCTTCGTAGAGGCCGATTGCGCTGAAGTGCGGCGGCTCGATGGGAAGCCGCATGAGCGCGACATCCACTGATCCGTCGTCGAGGGCAGCGAGAGCCTGCGCGGGGTTCATGGGTCGCAGATCGAGTGGATGCTGCGGCAATCGCTCGCCCCACACGCGAGCCCACTTGCCGGGAGTGACGCCCACAACGAACGCGACGACGAACCCCGCTGAAGTGGAATCTGGCACGAGGTCAGGCTACCGCGCGCACCGCGCCCCGAACCGACGCGTTACCCTTGACTCGTGCCTGACCAGACCATGAAGCCCGCGACCGCGGCTAAGAAGCTCGGAATCTATTTGCCGGCGACGCCCGCCGGGTTTCAGGAGGGCACCGTCACGCGAACCGAATTTCTCGAGTTGCAAGCGACGCCGCCCGAGTGGCTTGTCGAGTTGCGGCTCCACGGCCCGCACCCGCGCCAAGTGGTCGCGCAAAAGCTCGGCATCTCGACGTCGGGTCTCGTTCGCGCGGGCGCTGCAGATGTCATGACGACCGCCGAGATCAAGGCGCTCCTCGAGAAAAAGCCCGAGTGGCTCGTCGTCGAGCGCGCGACTCAAGCTGCCGTGCACGAAGACAATGTGCGCATCAAGTCCGAGCGAGCGGCAAAAGAAGAGCAGCGAAACCGCGGGCGCTAGCGTCGCTCATGGGCAACATGGTCGGCCCGCACCTCAGACAGTCGTAGCCTTGACCTATGGCAGAGTGCATTCACGGTTTCGAAGAGGGAATGTGCGATAGCTGTTACCCCAAGGCTCCCAAGGCAGAAGTCCTGCCGATTCGCCGTTCGCGGCCATCGGTTGCGCCCCGCACCGCGGGCTCGCCCGTCAAGAGGGTTCAGATCGCCGCGCAACGGATCTACCACGTGACGCACATCCACAACCTCGAGGGAATTCTCGACTACGGGCTCTTGGCTGATGTGAAGCCCGAAGTGGATGTCAGTTCCGCCCTCACTCGCGAGTTGCGCTCGACTGTCGACGTCGAACCCGGCTCTGCGGTCGCAAACTACGTGCCCTTCTACCTCGCGCCCGACTCGACGCTGTGGGAACAACTTCGCGACGGTGCGGGCGACCCGCGCTGGTCAGCCGCTGCTCGCGACTCGGCGTCGGCCGACTATGTCGTGCTCGTGACGACCGTCGGAGCCCTTGGCGCCGGCGCAGTCGTCGTCGACGGTGACGCC
>JANNCX010000227.1:0-4165 GCA_031387145.1 Salinibacterium sp. | reverse complement strand
GCCGGTCTGCTTGATCGGATCGATCGCTTCGACAAGCTCGTGGGCGCTCACACGAGGCATTCGGCGGGGTTCAACTCGTGCTGTTCGGCGACCCATACCAACTCGCTCCCGTTCCGGGTGACCCAGACGAGCGCGCCTATTTCGAAGATCGCTACGACTCGATGTGGTTCTTCGATGCGAAGGTGTGGGATGACTCGGACCTCACGATCTACGAGCTCTCGACGATCCATCGCCAGCGCGAAGACGAGTTCAAGTGGATGCTCAACGCCGTGCGCCACGGGGCCGTGACGGCAGAAATCGCGGGCAGACTCAATGACGTGGGGGCGCGGCCGGCTCCGACGGATGGCGCGATCACGCTCGCTACGACGAACGGCACCGTGACTCGCATCAACGCGCGAGAGCTTGCGAAGCTCCCTGGTCGAGTGCTCACTGCTCGCGCCGACGTAAATGGGGAGTTCGGGGGCCGTGCCTACCCAGCCGACGACGCGCTCGAACTCAAGGTCGGCGCACGCGTGATGTTTTTGCGCAACGACACGAGCTTTGAGCACGGCGGACAGCGTTGGGTAAACGGCACGGTCGGGACCGTGCTCAAGATCGACACGACGGTCTTTGTCGAGATTGATGGCGAACGTCACGAGGTGAAGCCAGCGGTGTGGGAGAAGTTTAAGTACACCTACTCACCCCTCACGAAGGCACTGCGAAAAGACGTCGTCGCCGAGTTCACGCAGTTTCCGCTGCGACTTGCGTGGGCCGTGACGATCCACAAGTCTCAAGGCAAAACGTACGACCGTGCGATCGTTGACTTGGGTCAGCGCTCCTTTGCGCCCGGCCAGACGTATGTCGCACTCAGTCGCATCAGCGAACTCGAGGGTCTTTACTTGACGCGGCCGCTTCGGCCGAGTGACATCATCGTCGACGAGAACGTCGTGCGATTCATGTCACGCGTGACGGCCATTCCGGCGATCCATGCGTGAATCTACGCTGCAGCCTTAGCCGCCGCGAGATCGACGAAGAGTTCGGTGTTGAAACGGTAAGCGGCAACGACCTCATCGATCACGCGCTCGCGCTCGGCGGCATCCCAATCCGCCGCATCGAGCTGATCGCGGTAGATCTCCTTGAATTGCCGCGGATCGGCAATCTGATCGAAGAGGTAGAAGCCGACGCCGTTGGTCTCGAAACCGAATTGCCGCTGCATGATGCGACTGATCGCTTGACCGCCAGAGAGGTCACCGAGATAGCGCGTGTAGTGGTGAGCGACGAAGCCACCCGCCCAACCTTCTGCAGCGACCTCGTGAATCCGCTTCACGTAGCGTGCCGTCGTCGGCAGTGGCGAAATCTCATCGCGCCATCGCGCCCCAAGCAGAAAATCGAGGTCACTCTCGAGAGCCGGCAGTCGCGAGAGTTGCGCCGTGACGAAGGGCGCTGCGGTCGCATTGTCGGCAAACTCGGCCTGCACACCCTCGAGAGCTTCGTAGATGAAGTAGTGCTGAACGACGAGCGCGACGTAGTCGTCTCGAGTGCCTTTGCCCGTCATGAGGTCGCTCATGAAGCCGGCGCCCTCGCTTTCGCTATGGCTCGATCGAGTGCGTTCGCGGAGTGCTTGAGAGAAGGGGATGACGGTCAACGACTGCTCCAGACGGCATGAACTTAGGGCACCCTAAGCGTAGTCCACGGGCCTTGAGGTGGGCCGGGCCGCTGCACCCGAGTTCAGTGCTCGCGCGGGGCGATGCCGAGCCGTGCGCACGCTGCGTCGTAGAGCACTACCACTTCGCGGCGGATCTCGGCGCGCTCACTGATTGGCGCGCTCCACGGCACCACGAGTGCGTGTGAGCCGTCGGGCGTGGAGTACTGCCATGTTGCCCCGAGGCCGTCGAGCGTCGTCATTGTTGAGGACGTGGCATCCGCTGATCCGAACGCTTGAGCGATAAGCAGGTTGTCGTCGAGGTGGTCATCGTTCATGTGGTGCAGCACCGCGGCCACGACGTCGTCAGAAAAGGTTGGCACGAAATCTACGGTAGTCGGTCGGCGAGTGGGGCACGATGGGTGCATGCCGATTACACCTGACACGAAGAATTGGACGTGGGTGCTCGAGAAGCCCTGCGCCGAGTGTGGTTTCGACGCGACGAAATTTGCGCCGACGGATGTCGCAGCGATGCTCCGCGCCAACACCGAGGCGTGGCGTGCCGTGATGCACGCAACCGACGTCACCGTGCGCCCGAACGACTCCACGTGGTCGAAGCTCGAGTACTCGGCTCACGTGCGTGACGTGTTCGCGCTGTACTTGACGCGGCTTCGACTCATGCTCGCCGAAGACGACCCGCTCTTCGACAATTGGGACCAAGACGTGACGGCCATCGCAGAGAAGTACAACGAGCAAGACCCCGCGGTCGTCTTGGCGGCACTACTCGACGCGGGCCATGCGCTCGCCGATGCATTCGAGGCGGTTCCGGATGACGCGTGGCAGCGGCCCGGGCGCCGAAGCGACGGTGTCGGGTTCACGATCGAGACCTTCGCGAAGTACTTCATCCACGACCCCGTGCACCATCTGTGGGACGTAACGCACTAGTCGACCAAGTGCGACTCGAGAAACACCGTCGTGCGTGCGTATGCGAGAGCCGCCGCTTGAGCGTCGAGCTTGCCGGGCAGGCTCGCGTTAGCGAACGAGTGGGCCGTCGCGAGGTAGGTGTGCTCGGTCACGGGAGTGCCGTGGTCCTTCAAGCGCGCAACGAAGGAGGCGGGGTCTTCGCCTTCATCCCACTCGTCCACTTCGGCCCATTGCAGCAAGACGGGGCATGGGATGATGCCATGCTCCTTGTCGCTGAGGGTGGCGTAGTACGCGACGGCCGCATCCGCCGCTCCCGCTTGCGCGTGGAGTAGCGCGAGCCACCCTCCGAGCGAGAAGCCCACGAGACCGACTTTTTCGTCGCCGGTCAGTTGGGCCGCGACGACCGTATCGTCGACCTCGGCGAGAGCCGTCGCGATGTCGAGTCGCGCCATGAGCCCGTGAGCCGCCGCAGTATCGACCGTGCACACGCCGGCGTAGAGATCGGGCACGGCGACGCGAAAGCCACGGCTCGCGAGTGCAACCGCGAACGGTTCGAGCCCAGGGAGTCGCCCGTACATGTCGTGCAGCACGACGACGACGGGATCGCCCGGCTGCCCATAGAAGAGCGGCACGCCGGGTGACGGTACTGGCACGAGCTCGCTCATGACAAGAACCTAGCAAGGTCGCTCGTGCCGGTCACGTGTGATGTGGCCAACCAGCGTGCGACATCCGCGGGGTCGTCCGGTCTGGGCTTCGTCACTACAGACACCCGATTGCCTAGCATCGCGGATGCGGGGCCGACGATCGAGCGCACCAGGGCATCCACTCCCAGCCCGGCAAGCGCAAGAGCCGCCACTTCGCGCTCGTTGACGCCGACGGGAAGCGGACCGTTGCCGAGATCCGTTCCGTAGCGGATCTCACCGCCGAAGCCCGCGAAGCGCCGAACGTTATCGACCGCGATCTCGAAAGCCGCAGTCGGCTCGCCCCAGCCGTGGATGTCGAGAGTGCTGATCCACGCAATTTTGCCCACCATTTTTGCGAGCACCTCGTCGTCGAGTCGTTCCGAAAACGGGGCGTGAGCGAGCACGTCGACGCGCGCGGCCGCGGCGCGCGCGTCCTGACCAGCACCCTCGGCGTGCGCCACGACGGGCAACCCCGCGTAGTGCGCAATGCCGACGATCGACGCGAGCAGTTCGTCACTGAACGCAGGACCCGCGACCGAGTTGAGCGTGAGCTTGATGACTTCGGCGCCAAGATCCCGTTGGTGCGCGATCGCTCGCGCGGCCGCCTCGGCGTCGGCGACCTCGAAGACGGCGGCCGCGGGAGCCCACCCCGAGTGACGGGGGTATCCGTCGGGAGGAGCGAGAAGGGCGCCTGCGATCGTGGTTTCGGGGAGCGTGGCATCCGCTCTCCTTGTCCACGTGCTTGCGATTTCGGGAATCCAGCCGAGGTCGAGCACGCGAGCGATTCCGCCGGGCACGAGTCGCGTCGCGTCGATGAGGCCGAGGTGAACATGCGAATCCATGAGGCCCGGAAGCACCGTTACGGAATGGGTCGTGGCAGTGGCGGGCCCGACGTAGGCGAACCCGTCGTCGTCGACGCGCAGGATGCTCGGCCCCC
>JANNCX010000203.1:0-3003 GCA_031387145.1 Salinibacterium sp. | reverse complement strand
CGGGGCCGGCGGTGCGGCTCAGTCGATCGGGCTGAACGCGATGACAGGTCGACCTGTCGCGGGATTAGTTAAAACGGTTGCACCTACTCCGTAGACGTCTCGAATGAGTTCGGGCGTGAGCGTTTCAACCGTCGGCCCCGCGGCAACGACCGTGCCGTGATTGAGCACGATGACGTGGTCGGCGTACGTCGCTGCGAGCCCGAGATCGTGCAAAGCAGCGACGACGGCAACCCCCGTACGGGCGAGACGCGACAGCAGCGCGAGCACATCGAGTTGCGCGCCGATGTCGAGGTGATTCGTGGGCTCATCGAGCAACAGCAGCGCTGGCTCTTGAGCGAGCGCACGCGCGAGCATGACGCGCTGTCGCTCCCCACCCGAGAGAGTCGAGAAGTGCCTGCGGGTGAGGTGCACAAGATCCACAGCCGCAAGCGCGGTGGCAACCGCTACGGCGGACGAGGGCGAGGTGTCACCCCATAACGGTTGGTGGGGGAGTCGCCCGAGCGCCACGACGGCTTCGACCGTGAGAGACGTTTCGGTTGCGGCATCCTGCTCGACAAGGGCAATCGTTCGAGCTCGCGTCTTGCGGGGAAGCGCTTCGACGTCGTCACCTGCAAACACGATCGACCCAGAATCGATGCGCTGCACGACCGCGAGCGCACGTAAGAGCGTCGACTTGCCCGCTCCGTTGGGGCCGACGAGCGCGCAAATTGTGCCGGTTTCCACGGTGCAATCGACGCCGTCGATGATGAGGCGCTCTCCGACCGATATGCGGATCGACCGACCCTCGAGCCCACTCACGTTTCGCTCCGGCGTCGTGCGAGCAAGAGCGCGAAGACGGGCGCTCCGATGAGCGCCGTCACGATTCCCACAGGAAGCTCGCGCGGTTCGAAGAGACTTCGCGCCGCGGTATCCGCCCACACCAAGAAGATTGCGCCAGAAAGCGCAGCGAGCGGCAAGAGCGCTCGGTGGCCGGGACCCACGAGCAATCGCACGGCGTGCGGCAGAACAAGACCCACGAACCCGATCGACCCACTCACCGAGACCATCGCGCCCGTCAAGAGAGCGGATGCCGCGAGCAACCCCCATCGCGTCGCACTCACGTTGACTCCGAGCGAAGCCGCCGACACATCGCCGAACGCAAACGAGTCCAACAACCGCCCCGTCAACATCACGGGAATGCCTGCGATCAGAATCGCGGCAACCGTGATCGCAACGGCGGGCCAGCGCGCGCCAGACAAAGAGCCGAGCAGCCATCCGAGAATCTCGCGATATGAGTCGCCCGTGACGGTCCAGAAGATCACGAGGCTCGTGACCGCTCCCGCGAAGGCCGAAACGGCAAGTCCAGCGAGCACCGTGCGAGTGGGCGTGATCGCCCCGAGAGCGCTCGCGAGCAGGAGGGTCACAACGAGCGCAGCCATAGCGCCGACGAACGCCGCGACGGGCAAGAGCACGGCGGCGCCCAGCAGCAAGACGGCTACTGCACCGAGCGAAGCTCCAGAAGAAAGACCCAAGAGATATGGGTCGGCGAGCGGATTTCTCGTGATCGCTTGCATGACGGCACCGCTCAAGGCGAGGCCAGCTCCCACCGCGGCGGCCGTGAGCACGCGCGGCAACCGCAGTTCCCACACGATCCCATCCCGCAAGACCGAGAGCGGGCTCTCGCCGAGACCGACGTGACTCGCGATCGACGCCCACACGTCGCCGAACGAAATGTCGGCTGGCCCGATCGTGACCGCAATCGTGATCGACACGACAAGTCCGATCCCGAGCACGAACGCCCACGCGAGCGGTCTAGCTCCCATCGAGGTCCCGGATCTGGGTGGCAAGTGAGACCACGGTGTCGACCGAGCGAACTCCCGCCTCGCTCGCGGCGAACGGCACTACGAGGTATCGCCCCTCGACGACGGCAGAGAGACTCGCGGTCGCCGGGTTTGCCTCGAGCGACGCTATCTTCGAGGCCGCGGTGTTCCACGTCGCGTCGACGAGCACGATGAAGTACGGGTCGGCGTCAACGACGGATTCCCACGTGAATGGTGCCCACGTGGCATCCACTGCTCCCGCAACGTTATCGAGCCCGAGTGTTTCGAGCACAAGTTGGGGTGCACCGATGCCGGCTCCCACGTAGGGGGTGTCGGTTCCCGA
The DNA here is from genome assembly GCA_031387145.1 of Salinibacterium sp. GTDB lineage: Bacteria > Actinomycetota > Actinomycetes > Actinomycetales > Microbacteriaceae > Rhodoglobus. The sequence continues at coordinate 861 of JANNCX010000203.1, read as the reverse complement.
CGAATACCACAGCGCCGAGCGGTCGTCGCCGGGAGCCTCGAGGCCTTCGAGCGCAGCTCGTTGCTCGGCCACGAGCGAACTCGCGTCGACTCTAAAGATCGACGCGACTTGCTCGATCTCTGCGAAGACGTCGTCGAAAGTGAGCTTGGGAGGCTGGATGCTGCGGCACGCCGAGGGCGACACATACGTTGCAACCCCGAGGCTGGCGAGCTCGGCGCGCTCGCCAGCAGTCTCCGCGGAGAACGCGGATTCCCACCCGGCGTATACGAGATCGGGCTCGTTCTCGAGCACTACCTCTTCGCTCGGAAACTGCTCGGAGAGCGAGGTCAGGCCCGCTGCGGCATCCGCCCACTGATCGGGGACTGGTCCGTCTTGGAAGGCCGTGCCGACGATGCGATCCTCGAGCCCCAAAGCGAGCAACATCTCCGTCGTCGACGACTTGATCGTGATGACCCGCTCGGGGGCAGCGTCGAAAGTGACCTCGGCTCCGCAGTTGTCGATCGTCACGGCTTGATCGATCACGGGCGCGGGCGTTGCGGTGCATCCACTTAAAACAATGGTCGAAACCACGAACACGGGTACAAAGCGTAAGAGCAAAGACAACTAAACCTCCGAAGGATGGGCGCCCAGTCTATTTACGCGCGGGCCACAACAGTAAACAATAGAGACTCGCCCCGATTGACGGGGATCGTGTCGAAAGGTTCGCAATGATGGTCGTTCGTGCAGCACTCACCCAGACCAGTTGGACAGGCGACAAGGAGTCGATGATCGCAAAGCACGAGCAATTTGCTCGGGATGCAGCGGCCGAGGGGGCTCGCATCATTTGCTTCCAAGAACTCTTCTATGGGCCGTACTTCGGGA
>JANNCX010000151.1:0-4489 GCA_031387145.1 Salinibacterium sp. | reverse complement strand
AGTCGAGGTAGTACGCGTGCTCCCAGACATCGAGAAGCAAGAGTGGCACGGTTCCCGCTGCGAAGTTGCTTTGCTGGTCGAAGAACTGGTTGATGAGGAGGTTCTGGCCGATCGAGTCCCATGTGAGAGCCGCCCAACCTGAGCCCTGAACGCCCATCGCAGCCGCGGTGAAGTGCGCAATGAACTTGTCGAACGAACCAAAGTGGTCATCGATTGCCGAAGCAAGGTCACCCGTGGGCTTGTCGCCACCATCTGGCGACATGTTGGTCCAGAAGATTGAGTGGTTGACGTGACCACCGAGGTTGAAAGCGAGGTCCTTCTCGAGCTTGTTCACAGCGCCGAACTCACCCTTATCTCGCGCCTCCGCGAGAGCCGCGAGGGCAGCATTTGCGCCCGTCACATAGGCCTGGTGGTGCTTGCCGTGGTGCAACTCCATGATTGCGCCGCTGATGCTCGGCTCAAGTGCCGAGTAGTCATAGTTCAGTTCTGGGAGCGTGTATTCAGACATGCGACCAGTCTAGTGCTCGCCTATTCGTCGAGATCTGGCGGGAGATTTGCGTCGGTGCCCGGGATTCCAAGGTCAGACGCCTTCTTATCGGCCATCGCGAGCAATCGGCGAATTCGGCCAGCGACGGCGTCCTTCGTCATGGGTGGATCGGCATGGTGACCCAGTTCGTCGAGACTTGAATCTCGAAAACGAAGGCGCAATTCGCCCGCGTACTGCAAGTGCTTGGGCACTTCGCCGTCGAGGATCTCGAGCGCACGTTCGACGCGAGCGCACGCCGCAACTGCGGCTTGAGCGGATCGCCGCAAGTTAGCGTCATCAAAGTTAACAAGCCGGTTCGCGGTCGCTCGAACCTCGCGCCGTTGTCGCAGCTCGTTCCAGCTCGTGACGCTCTTCACACCTCCCATGATTTCGAGCATCGCCCCGATCGCTTCGCCGTCACGAATCACGACGCGGTGCACGCCTCGCACTTCGCGGGCCTTCGCCGAAACCCGGAGTCGGCCAGCGGCGCCCACGAGGGCCATTGCCGACTCGTTGCCGGGACACGTGACCTCGAGAGCCGCCGAACGTCCAGGGTCGGTGAGCGTGCCGGCAGCGAGAAACGCTCCGCGCCAGACCGCAGCGAGCTCTTCGCGGCTACCCGTCGTGAGCCGGTTCGGTAGCCCACGAATTGGCCGGCGGCGCGCATCCAACAGTCCCGTCTGGCGAGCAAGAGTTTCGCCCCCGTCGAGCACGCGCACCAAGAAGTGGCTTGTACGACGCACGCCCGACGCCGCCACGACCGAGATGTCGGAGCGCACTCCGTAGAGTTCCGCAATGTCGCGACGGGTGCGCTGAGCGAGATGCTCGGTCTCAAGTTCGGACTCGACGGCAATGCGGCCCGAGATGACGTGAAGTCCGCCCGAGAAGCGCAGGATCGTCGCGAGTTCTGCCGCGCGAACGGTCGTCTTACCGGACTGCACTGCGGCAAGTTCCGCTTTGACGTCAGTGGTTAGTGTCACGGACCAAGCTCCCTTTTAGCATCTCGGCGCTCGTGGCGCCCAATTCATTCGCGACCAAGGTCACGGTGTTTTACGCTCACGGCGACGCCCGGGAGCGCCTTGAGGATTGCAGCTAGCTCTTCGGCGATTGCGACCGAGCGGTGCTTTCCCCCCGTGCATCCAATGGCGATCGTAGCGTGTCGCTTGTTCTCGCGTTGATAGCCCTCAAAAACGGGCTCGAGTGCGCGAGCATACGACGCGATGAAGTCTCTCGCGCCGGGTTGCTCGAGCACATACTTCTTCACTACGGCGTCCTTGCCCGTGAACGCTTTGAGTTCGGGGATCCAGAACGGATTCGGCAAAAACCGGGCGTCCGCTACGAGATCTGCGTCGGTCGGAACGCCGTATTTGAAGCCAAAACTCATGACCGTAAGGCCGAGTCCCGCGGCATCCTGCTCGGAAAATCGCTCCGTGATAGTCGTCGCGAGCTGGTGGATGTTGAGTTCAGAAGTATCGATAACCATGTCGCTGTTCGAGCGAATTTCGGCCATTCGAGTGCGTTCCTCGGTGATACCGTCGAGGAGAGTTCCATCTCCTTGCAGTGGATGCGGCCGTCGTACCTGCTCGAAACGGCGCACGAGAGCCGCATCCGTAGCGTCGAGATACAGAACTCGCACTGCGGCGTTGTCGCGGAGCGCCTCGATCGCTTGCTGCACATCGACGAAACGTTTGCCGCCTCGCACGTCGATGACGGCAGCGATTCGCGGAATCGTCTCCCCCGCGTGCTGGCCGAGCTCGACGAGCGGCTTGAGCATTTGCGGTGGCAAATTATCTACGACATACCACCCGAGATCCTCCAGAGCATTGCCCACTGTCGAGCGCCCTGCTCCGGACATGCCGGTAACAATTAGCATCTCTTGGGGGTTGGCATCCGCTGGCATCGTGCACCAAGACTACCGGCAGGCGACTAGACGCGAAGCCGTTCAAATACGTCCGCGGCAAGTGCAGGACCGATGCCTTTCACGGTCGCGATCGCGTCAACGTCGGCGCTCTTCAAGCGTGCAACCGAGCCGAAATGAGTCAACAATTGTTTGACGCGCGCGGGCCCAAGTCCGGGAATGTCGCTCAATACCGATTGGATATCGCTTTTGCGTTTCGCTCTCTGATAGCTGATTGCGAATCGGTGTGCCTCGTCGCGAATCCGCTGAATCATGAAGAGTGCGTCGCTATTGCGCGGCAAGATGACGGGGAAATCAGAGTTCGGTAGCCACACCTCCTCAAGGCGCTTGGCGATTCCGCACAAGCGGATGCCCGTGATGCCGAGCGCGTCGAGAGCACGTTGGGCGGCGGCAACCTGCGGCTGCCCTCCGTCGACAATGAGCAGTTGAGGCGGATACGCGAACTTCTTACGCCGCTCTGCGACGTCGGCGTCTGGCGATTGCGGCTCCGACAGGTACGCGAGGCGTCGACTAAGCACTTGGAAGATTGAGTCAGTATCGTCGGTCGACTCGGGGATGCTGAACCTTCGGTATTGGTCCTTGCGCGGTAGACCGTCTTCGAACACGACCATCGACGCGACGATGTTGGTTCCGCTCAAGTGTGAGACGTCGAAACACTCCATGCGCAACGGAGCTTCATCCATTCCGAGCGCCTCTTGCAAGTCGGCGAGAGCTTGCGACCGAGCGACAAAGTCGGCGCTTCGACGCGACTTGTACAAGACGAGCGCGTTCTGCGCGTTCGTCGAAACCGTGAGCGCGAGAGCCGCCTTGTCGCCGCGCTTGGCGACGCGCAACTCGACTCGCGAACCCGGGCCACGCTTCTCGCCCAGCCAGCGTTCGAGCGCGGGCGCGTCATCCGGTAACGCCGGCACGAAGACGTCCCGCGGAGGTACGGAATCTTCGTATGCGTTCTGGAGCACGGACTCAACGAGCTCGGGTAATTCGAGGTCGATCTCCTTGTCGACGACCCATCCGCGCACGCCTCGAATGCGCCCGCCTCGAACTATGAATTGCTGCACGGCAGCTGCGAGCTCGTCGTGCGCGATTCCGAAGAGATCGGCATCCACTCCGTCGTCGAGCACGATAGCGTTCTTTGCAAGCGCCGTCTCTATCGCTGCCGCTTGATCGCGGTAACGTGCAGCGGCCTCGTAGTCCTGCGCCTCGGAAGCGTCCTTCATGCGTTGCGAAATTGTCGAGAGATAACGCGAGTCATTTCCGCTCATGAACGAAGCGAAATCGAGAGCGATCGACTTGTGTTCCTCGAGGGTCACGCGGCCGACACACGGGGCCGCACACTTGCCGATGTCGCCGAGCAAGCACGGTCGACCCGTCTGTTGCGCTCGCGAGTATGTCGAGTCGGAACAACTTCGCATGGGGAATGCCTTGAGCATGATGTCGACCGTGTCGCGAATAGCCCAAGCACGCGAATAGGGACCGAAGTATCTCGCGTTCGAGATCGATCGATTGCGAGTGACGAGAACTCGCGGCACGTCGTCTCCGAGCGTTATCGCCAGGTATGGATAGCTCTTGTCGTCTTTGTACTGAACGTTGAAGGGCGGATCGAATTCCTTGATCCAGGTGTACTCGAGCTGGATTGCCTCGAAGTCGTTGCCAACGACGGTCCACTCGACGGACGTCGCCGTGAGCACCATCCGCCGGGTTCGCTCGTGGAGAGTTGCGAGTGGCGCGAAATAGTTGCTCAGTCTCGCGCGGAGGTTTTTCGCCTTACCGACGTAGACGACGCGCGAGGTTGCATCCCGAAACCGATATACCCCGGCTTCAGTCGGGATGTCGCTGGATTTTGGTCGCCAGGCGACCGTCTTCGACATGGCCTCACCGCCCGATCACGTCACACACGAGTCCCAGCCAGAGTTTCTTTCAAGAAGAAACCCGTGTGGCTTCCCTCGACCATTGCGAGCTGCTCTGGCGTTCCGATGGAGAGCACTTCTCCCCCGCCCGCACCGCCCTCAGGCCCGAGGTCGATGAGCCAATCCGCCGACTTGATC
>JANNCX010000282.1:0-5625 GCA_031387145.1 Salinibacterium sp. | reverse complement strand
CGGATGTCCGTGCTGCTGCTCGCGCTCTTGAGAACGCTCAAGGCGATCCGAAAGAGCTAGGTCGACTCGACGTCGAAGGGCGCGGCCTGGCCCTCCTTGAGGCGCCGCTGGCGCTGGGCGTATGCGCCCTCGACGGGCTTTACCGTCGCGACGGGTTCGTCGTCGACGAGTGCCTCACGGATGATGCGGCGCGGGTCGTACTGGCGAGGGTCGAGCTTCTTCCAGTCGATTTCGTCGAAGTCTGGGCCCATCTCCTCGCGCATGCGCTCTTTCGCGCCGCTCGCCATCGTGCGCAAGCTCTTGACCAATCGGGCGAGCTGCGAGGCGTAGTAGGGCAGTCGTTCGGGCCCGAGCAAGAAAACCGCGATGATCCCTATGATCAGCAGTTTGTCGAAAGTGAGGCCGAAGGACACTCGTTCAGGATAGCCCGTGACGCGAGCCGCGCCGTCTACAGTGGAGGTGGCCGAGGAGTGCGTGAGTGTCAGACAAAGACTTGAGTTGGAAGTTCGCGGAAGAGTTCGTCGTCGAACGCCCCGACATCGCCGCTATGCGCCGCCACAGCGTCGAACTCGGCGTCGAGCCCGTGAGTGCCTCGGTCGGCGCTCAGCTCGCGATCATCGCGGCAGCGAGTGCCGCTAGCAACATCATCGAGATTGGCACGGGGCTCGGCGTGAGCGGCTTGTGGCTCTTGACGGGAGCTCCGGATGCCGTGCTCACGACTATTGACCTAGAACTCGACTATCACGTGCACGCGCGCAAAGCCTTCGCCGATGCGGGAATCGCCGGAGGTCACATCCGCCTCATCGGGGGACGAGCCGCCGAGGTGCTCCCGCGGATGAACGAAGCGAGCTACGACATTGTCTTCATCGACGCCGATCCTGCCTCAGTGATCGAATACGTCGAACACGGCCTACGTCTCGTTCGCACGGGCGGAACCGTGCTCGTCGCTCACGCGCTCTGGAAGGGTCGCGTAGCAGACCCTGCACAGCGCGACGACACGGTCGCTAACTTTCGCTTGCTCCTCACGGAGATCGCGGGATCTGACGCAGTGATTAGCGCCTTGTCGCCAGCGGGCGACGGACTACTGATGCTGACAAAAGTCGGCGAGTAGGCGCAACAGGCTAGACGGGAGCGACCACCGACGCGAGCGCGTCGTGAAGCTCTTTTGCCTCTGCATCGTTGACGGATACGACGAGTCGACCGCCGCCCTCAAGGGGTACGCGCACGATAATTAGGCGACCTTCCTTGACAGCCTCCATTGGCCCGTCACCGGTCCTCGGTTTCATGGCTGCCATCGGTAGTCCCCTTTCATACGGATACAGATCTATTATCCTTTATTCCGCAGGATCCCAACACCGCGAAGCCCACTCGAGCGTCACGGCGGCGTCCAGTCGTAGCCATCGACCCACCATGCAACGTGGATCCAGGCCCACTGCCCCGCGACAAAGAGCGCGACGATCGCTAGGCGATAGACGCGAGACTTCGGCTGTGCGGCAGCACCCAAGACCGGAAACATCGGCAGAAGCAGCCGGAATGTGCTCGATTGCGGAAAAAACACCGCGAGCAGATAGAGCGCGTAGCTCGCGACCCAGAAGCGCAGATCCGGCCCGAGCCGCTTTACCCACGGCGTGAACAGCAACGCGAAGAACCCGGCCACGACGACGCAGAGGATTGCGGTGAAGAGGGGCACGGGCATCCCAAACCACGACCCCCAGAAGTCCGCGGCCTGAATCCACGGGGCGAACGGGATGAGCGGACCGTAGCCAACGTATGCCGACCGCCACGCGAGCTCGGTGTCTGTGTAGGCCGTAAGCGAGCCCGTGACCGCTGCCGCGATGAGCAGCCACGCGACGCCCATGAACGCGCTAAACAACCCGACCGTGACGGATGCGACGCGATCCGCTACAGGGAACGGCTCGCGTCGCCGCACCCACCAGCGATACACGACGTGCATGAGCATCGCGAGCGCAAACGCGAGCCCGCTCGGGCGCGTGAGAGCCATGACGGCAATGACGGGCACCATGAGCCAATACCGGCGCTGGAGCAAGAGGTAGAGCGCGACGCACAGGAGAAACGCGTGCATCGACTCCGCGTACGCAACTTGCAGAATGGGCGACAAAGGCGCGAAGCAAAACAACACGACCGCGAAGAGGCTAGTGGATGCCGGCAACACGAGATTCATGAGTCGGTAGAACATGAGGGCGGCGCCGAGTGCGAAGCCCGTCGAGACGATGACCGCCGCGATGGGAAAGTCGAGCGTCGTGAGCAACATGAGCGTGCGCACGACTGCGGGATACGCGGGCATGAACGCCCACGCACTCTCGCCGACGTGTCCGTCGTCCGTCAACGGAAGCTCGGATGGGTAGCCCACGGCAGCGACGATGTAATACCAGTGGCCGTCCCAGATCTTCGCGAAGTCGAAGTACCCGGGGGATGCTCCCGTCCACGCGTTCTTCGGCTGAGCCGCCGCATAGGCGAGCAGAAGTGTCGTCGTGACGACTCTCGAGGCGGCGAAGATCGCGAGGACTTTGACCCACCATCTCGCGCGACCTATGACGTCAGCCACGCCCGCAGTCCGCGCTCACACTCGAGAATCTCCGCGATGTCCACGCGCTCGTCATCCGCGTGGGCCCTGAGTGGGTCGCCTGGGCCGTAGTTGACGGCGGGGATGCCGAGGGCCGAGAAGCGCGCAACATCCGTCCACCCGTACTTCGGCTTGGCCTCGCCGCCCACGGCGGAAAGAAAGTTTTGAGCGATTGGCGCATCGAGACCGGGGCGAGCGCCCTCGGCGATGTCGGTGATCTCGATGTCGAATCCGGCGAATACGTCACGCACGTGCTCTATCGCGTCATCACCAGTCCTGCTCGGCGCAAATCGGTAGTTGACGCTCACGACGGCTGAATCGGGAATGACGTTGCCCGCCACTCCCCCCGAGATGCCCACGGCATTGAGTCCTTCGCGATAGACGAGGCCATCGACGTCGATCTCTTCGGGCACGTACTGGCTAAGAATAGCGAGCACGGGCGCTGCGTCATGGATCGCATTGTGTCCGACCCACGAACGTGCAGAATGTGCACGCACGCCGTGCAAGCGGATGTCGATTCTCGCGGTGCCGTTGCATCCGCCCTCGATCGTCGCGCTCGTCGGTTCGCCGAGAATCGCGAAGTCGGCGGCGAGCAGATCGGGGCGAACTCTCGCGAGACGGCCAAGTCCATTGAGGGATGCTTGCACCTCTTCGTGGTCATACCAAATCCACGTGACGTCGACCGAGGGAGCAGTGAGTTCAGCTGCGAGCTTGAGCGCGACAGCGACGCCCCCCTTCATGTCGACGGTTCCACGCCCGACGAGAAAGTCGCCGTCCTCGCGGATCGGCAGATTGCCATTGACGGGCACCGTGTCAATGTGGCCCGCAATGACCACGCGTGTTGCTCGGCCGAGCGAGGTTCGCGCGACAACCGCGTCTCCGTCGCGAAAGAGCTCGAGGTGGTCGAGGCCAGCGAGACTCGCTTCGATTGCGTCGGCGATCGCGCGCTCGTTGCCAGACACGCTCTCGATGTCACACAACTGGTGCGTGAGGTCGACCGATGTCGCCGAGAGGTCGAGAGCGGGCAACATCGGGTCGGCTACAGGCACCGTGCCAGTTTAAGGCAGTCGAGAGGCCACCACCGTGTGTCGGTACTCTGGGAGTATGACCTCCCGCACCGCTTGGGGCTACGGCCTTGCGACCGTGGCACGCAACCGGATCGTGCTCGACACGTGGTACCCCGCCCCGAAGCTCGGCGCACGCCCCGCCGGCGCCGACCCTCACATTGCGCCCGCCGAGTTCGAGAATCTGGTCGGCAGCGACGATCGTCGCTCGGTCGACCTCGAATTCGTGTGCGTCGAGATCGATCTGGATGCCCCACCCGCGTCCACGTCAGACGCCTACCTTCGGCTCCACTTGCTAAGCCACTTGCTCGTGGCTCCCAACACCATCAATCTCGATGGGCTCTTCTCGCACCTCCCGATCGTCGTATGGACGAACGCCGGCCCCGTGCATCCCGACGACTTCGCGCGCTTGCGACCCAAGCTGCAGCGGGCCGGTATCGCGGCGTCCGGCATCGACAAGTTCCCTCGCTTGCTCGACTACGTCTCGCCCGAGCGCGTCAGAATAGCGGATGCCTCGCGCGTTCGCCTCGGCGCGCACTTGGCTCCAGGCACGACTGTCATGCACGAGGGGTTCGTCAATTTCAACGCGGGAACACTCGGAACCTCGATGGTCGAGGGTCGCATCTCACAAGGCGTCGTCGTGGGTGACGGAGCGGATATCGGCGGCGGCGCATCCATCATGGGCACACTCAGCGGCGGCGGAACCGAGCGCGTCTCGATCGGTGCTCGCGCCCTGCTCGGCGCCAACTCGGGAGTCGGCATCGCGATCGGCGATGACACCGTCGTCGAAGCGGGACTCTACGTGACCGCGGGAACCAAGGTGCTCGTGCTCGACGGAGCGGCCGAGCCGCGCTCGGTCAAGGCCGTAGAACTCAGCGGTGTGCCGGGGCTCCTCTTTCGACGCAACTCGCTCTCGGGCGCCGTCGAAGTGCTCGCGCGCACGGGCAAGGGCATCGAACTCAATAACGCGCTGCACGCCTAGGAGTCCGGACTGTGACGCGGCGCCGCAGTCTCGTGCTCGCGATCGCGATCGCGACCGTCGCCGTCACCGGCTGTGCTCCCTCGACGGACACACTCATCTCGGGTCGATTCGGGCCGAGCAACCCGGTCGTTCTCGACAATCTCACGATCGCCGACGGCAGTTACATTGTGAGTTACTCGCTCTCGGCATTTGTCTCGGCGAAGGGCGCACCTGCAAGCGTGTCGTGCGGTGTCGTAGACACGAGTGGGCGGATCGCCTTCTTTGCCGGGATGACGCGCGTGGCGGACTCCAGTGGATGGGTCGAGTTAGCGGCCGCTGGCAGGTTTGATCTACCCGAACTGACGCTGGGTCTTCGGTGCTTCGCCGAACGAGAAGCCGCGATCGACATGGTCGTCCGCGATGTCTCGCTTCTAGCGACGGCCGTCGACTAGGTCGCCGCGTCGAGATCCGCGAGGTCGCCCAATAGCGCGAGCAGTCGTTCGTGTCGATACTTCTCGTAGTCCTTTTCGGGAGGCCGCGCCGCTCGCTCGAGCTTTGCCTCGAGGGATGCCGCGACCTCCTCCCACGCGGACGTCTGCGCGAGCTCAACGAACTCGGCGACGTACTCGTCGTCCGTGCTGAGCTCGCGCAGCCGCGTAGCAAGTCCGCGCGACACGTGTTCGCGCAACCGCAGAGCTTTGACGTCGCCCGACCGATAGTCGGCCTGGTGCTTAGCTTCACCCGGGAGCGTCTTCGCTTCGGCAGCAAGCGCCGCGATCCTCGTCGCGTCGCCGTCCTTCTCGTCGGCGAGGTTGCTGAGCTCCTGGCGCACGGCTTCGACGTAGCGCGACGCATCCCAGTCGGCATGATCGCGCACAGACTTGAGGATCATAAGGTTCTTGACGGCTAGCCGCACCCCCGCGCGTGCGATGAGTAGTCCCTCGTCGATGAGGTCGTCGATATGCACGGGTTCACGCAACTTGGGCGCGACATAAGTACCGAGGTTGATGGTTCGG
>JANNCX010000093.1:0-5788 GCA_031387145.1 Salinibacterium sp. | reverse complement strand
GTCGGACGACTCCCCAACGAGAGCCGCGACATCCGGATACTGTTCAGGCTCGATGCCGTAGCGCTCGAAGACGGCGTCGCGGTCGTAACGCTTGAGTTCAGAAACGCCGCGCGCGTTGGGATAGAGCAACGTGACATCGGGCTTGACCATCTGAATCGCGTCTCGGTCGCCAGATACGACGAGTACGCGGAAGCCCTCAGCCGCACCGCGAGCGGCGAGCGTCGCGAGAATGTCGTCTGCCTCGTAGTCCTCTTTCGTGATGGTCGTGACACCCATCGCGTGGAGCGCCTCTTCGAGCAGCGGAATCTGCCCGACGAACTCGGGCGGTGTTTCGCCGCGAGTGCCCTTGTATTCGGCGTACTCACGCGTTCGGAACGAATACCGCGAGATGTCGAACGCGACTGCGAGGTGGGTCGGCTTCTCGTTCTGCAGGAGCAGAATGAGCATCGACAAGAAGCCGTGGATGGCATTGGTGTGCTGCCCGTCCCGATTCTGGAAGCTATCGACCGGGAGCGCGTAGAAAGCGCGGAAGGCTAGAGAATGACCGTCAACGACGAGGAGGGTAGGCTTTTCGGTGTCCGACACCCAGCCAGCCTAGCCGCGGCTACCGACGGCTCCGAGAGCGATTGTGATGGCGCGTGACCATTCTTCCCCCCGATCTTGACCCCGAACTCTTCGAGCGTCTTGTCAACACCGCTGGGGGTGAACTCACGCGAAAGATGGGCGTCGAGTACCTCGAGCTTTCCGGAAGCCACTCGGTTGCGCGGATGCCCGTCGAAGGCAATCGGCAAGTGGTCGGTATTCTGCACGGCGGTGCCCATGTCGTGCTCGGCGAGTCACTCGGGTCGATCTCATCCGCTATTCACGCAGGACCTGGCCGAGTGGCCATGGGAATCGAGATCAACGCGACGCACAGCCGGTCGGTTTCTTCGGGCTTCGTGATAGCGACGTGTGACGCACTCGTTCTCGGCAGAACTCTCGCGACGCACGAGATCGTCGTTCGTGACGAAGACGGAAACCGTCTCTCGACCGTGCGGATGACGAACATCCTGCGCGATCGCCCGAAAGACTAGTTCTACTTCTTCGCGCTCAACTGTTCGATGATCGCTTGAGCAACGTCGTGCATCGTTAATCGGCGATCCATTGAGGCCTTCTGGATCCAACGGAAAGCATCCGGCTCGCTCAAGCCCATCTTCTCGTTGAGCAGTCCCTTCGCGCGGTCGACGAGCTTGCGCGTCTCAAACCGCTCAACGAGATCGGCGACTTCAGCCTCGAGCGTGACAATTTGCGTGTAGCGGCTGAGCGCGATCTCAATCGCCGGCAGCAGATCACTTGGCGTGAACGGCTTGACGACGTACGCGAGAGCGCCCGCTTCGCTCGCTCGCTCAACGAGTTCCTTCTGGCTGAACGCGGTGAGCAAGACGACGGGAGCAATGTGGTTCTTCGTCAGACGCTCTGCAGCAGAGATTCCGTCGAGTTGCGGCATCTTGACATCCATGATGACGAGGTCCGGGCGAAGCTCGGTTGCGAGGGCGACCGCGGTTTCACCGTCAGCCGCTTCACCTACCACCTCGAAGCCGTTGTCGCGCAGAATCTCAACGATGTCCATGCGGATGAGCGACTCATCCTCGGCAACGACGACCCGCCTCGGGGCAACTGTGGGTGAATCTTGGTCCGACACGCCTATGAGCCTACGGTATTCTTTTCAGCGTTGTTGTGCGCCGGATTGGCGGAATGGCAGACGCGGAGCACTCAAAATGCTTTGTCCGAAAGGGCGTGTGGGTTCAAGTCCCACATCCGGCACAAAATGAAAACGCAAGGGCCCGGTCCGACCACGTTAGGTCGAAGCCGGGTCCTTGAGCGTTGTCGCGGCTACTCTGCCCAAACGGGCGCGGCAGCGTTGATCGCGTCGCCCACGATGTGCACACGAAGGTCGTTCGTCGAACCGGAGATTCCGGGAGGGGAACCCGAGATGACGACGACCTTGTCGCCGACCACTGCGAGACCGTTGCCCAGAAGAACCTCGTCAACCTGGCGGTACATCGAGTCGGTGTGAGTCACCCGATCCACGACGAATGACTCGATGCCCCAAATAAGCGCCATGCGGCGGCGGATGGCGGGGTCAGGCGTGAATGCCTTCATGGGGATGCGGAACCGCAGCCGTGACATCCGTCGCGCAGAATCGCCCGACTCCGTGAAGACACACAAGTACTTCGCGTCGACAAAGTCGGCAACTTCTGCCGCTGCGAGCGTGATCGCGCCACCTTGAGTACGGGGCTTTGTGCCGAGCGCGGGAATGCGTTCGAGACCGTGGTCCTCTGTCGACTCGATAATGCGTGCCATCGTCTGAACCGTGATGACGGGGTACTCCCCCACGCTCGTCTCGCCCGAAAGCATGACCGCGTCTGCGCCATCAAGGATCGCATTCGCGACGTCAGATGTCTCGGCGCGAGTCGGAACGGGACTCGAGATCATCGACTCAAGCATTTGCGTCGCAACGATCACTGGCTTCGCCATGCGTCGAGCGAGCTCGACCGTGCGCTTCTGAACGATCGGCACGGCTTCGAGCGGCAACTCAACCCCAAGGTCACCGCGAGCGACCATGATCGCGTCGAAGGCGTCGATGATTGCTTCGAGGTGATCGACGGCTTGCGGCTTCTCGATCTTGGCGATGACCGGAATCTTGCGACCCTCTTCCGCCATGATTTCGTGCACTCGCACGATGTCTTCCGCGTTGCGCACGAACGACAGAGCGATAAGGTCTGCCCCGAGCTTGAGACCCCAGCGCAGGTCATCCTCGTCCTTCTCCGACAGAGCGGGAACGTTGACCGCGACTCCGGGAAGGTTGATTCCCTTGTTGTTCGAGACGAATCCAGCGACCACTACCTCTGTCGTAACGACAGTTCCGTCGGTCTCGAGAACCTTGACCTTAACCTTGCCATCGTCGATGAGGAGGAAGTCGCCAGGTGAGACGTCGTTCGGGAGTCCCTTGAACGTCGTGCCCGATAGCTCCTTCGTGCCGACGACGTCTTCCGTCGTGATCTTGAATATGTCACCGACGGCGAGTTCGTACGGGCCGGCTTCAAACTTTCCGAGACGGATCTTGGGACCCTGGAGGTCGACCATGACAGCGACTGCGCGACCTGCGTCTTCCGACGCCTTGCGCACATTCGCGTAGACCTCTTCGTGCACGGCGTACGAGCCGTGGCTGAGGTTCATGCGGGCAACATCGACACCTGCATCGATGATCGCCCTGATGCTTTCGTAGCTCGACGTCGCTGGCCCGAGGGTAGCGACGATCTTGGCTCGTCTCATGACTTCCTTCTGTGGTGGGGGTGAAACTGTGGCGGTGGGATAAAACTTAGATTGCTAGGGCCCGGTCGGTCGGTTTTACGGGGAACGGCAATTGCGTCGCCCCCTCAAGGTACCGATCAACCGCGGAAGCCGCAGCGCGACCTTCGGCGATGGCCCACACAATGAGCGATTGTCCCCGACCCGCGTCGCCCGCTACGAAGACTCCAGACTCGGTTGTTTCGTACCGTGCGTCGCGCGCGAAATTGCCGTTGTCGTCTACGTGCACGGGCAATTGAGCAGTGAGGGATTCCGCTTCTGGACCAGTGAATCCCAGAGCGAGCAGCACGAGGTCGGCGGGAATCTCTCGCTCGGTGCCCGACTTGGGAACGCGCCGACCATCGAGGTATTCAGTCTCTGCGACGCGAATTGCGCGAACTTCGCCAGCGTCGTTCGAGAGGAACTCAACCGTCGAGGCGAGATAGACACGTTCGCCGCCCTCTTCATGCGCACTGGACACTTCGAAGAGCGTTGGCGACATAGGCCAGGGTTGGTGGTCGGGCCGCTCGGTCGGCGGCTGAATGCCGATCGCGAGGTTCGTCACCGAGAGGGCTTGCTGGCGATGTGCCGTGCCGATGCAGTCGGCTCCAGTATCTCCACCGCCGAGCACGACGACGTGTTTACCCTCAGCCGTGACTTGCTCGTGCACCGAGTCCCCAGCGCCAACCCGATTGGCCTGCACGAGGTAATCCATCGCGAAGTGCACGCCCATGAGGTCGCGGCCGGGCACCGGCAGATCGCGCGGCACGATCGCGCCCGTAGCTACGATCACGGCGTCGTAGCGCGACTTGAGGTCGTCCCACGTGATGTCGACGCCGATCTCAACGCCGGCGCGGAATCTCGTTCCCTCGGCTTGCATTTGCGCGAGCCGGGCCTCGAGGTGCTTCTTCTCCATCTTGAAGTCCGGGATGCCGTACCGCAGTAAACCGCCGATGCGGTCATCCCGTTCAAAGATTGCGACGGTGTGCCCTGCGCGCGTGAGCTGCTGAGCGGCCGCGAGCCCGGCAGGACCTGACCCTACGACGGCCACGGTCTTTCCCGTGAGTCGCTCGGGCGGGTGCGGAACTACGAGTCCGTTTGCGAAGGCGTTGTCGATGATCGAGACTTCAACTTGCTTGATCGTGACGGCTGGTTGGTTGATGCTGAGCACGCACGAGCTCTCGCATGGCGCTGGGCACAAGCGACCCGTGAACTCGGGAAAGTTGTTGGTCGAGTGCAAGCGCTCGATCGCTTGAGATCCCTCACCACGCCATGTGAGGTCATTCCACTCGGGGATGAGGTTTCCGAGCGGGCAACCTTGATGACAGAACGGAATGCCACAATCCATGCACCGGCCGGCTTGGCGACGCAGCTCTGTTGAACTCTGCTGCTCGTAGACCTCTTTCCAGTCCATGAGCCGAAGCGCGACGGGCCGCCGCGCGGGAAGCTCCCGCTCGTTGACCTTGAGGAATCCCTTCGGGTCAGCCACCCGTCACCTCCATGATGCGTCCCCACACAACGTCGCCGTCCGGGTCGAGTCCTTCTGCGATCGCAGTCTTACGGGTTTCGAGCACGGCCGCGTAGTCGCGCGGCAGCACCTTCGTGAAGCGTGCGACCGTGGCATCCATGTCCTCGAGCATTTTCGAGGCGACCGCCGAATCGGTTTCGTCGCGGTGGCGCGTGAGGAGGTCCTTGAGGATCTCGACATCGGCGCCACCGAGTCGCAGTAACTCGAGTTCGCCCGACGAAAGCGCCTCCGCATTGACTCGCTCAATGCGCAGGTCGTGGATGTACGCGGTTCCGCCTGACATGCCCGCACCGAGGTTCCGACCGGTGCCACCAAGGATTACCGCAAGCCCGCCCGTCATGTACTCAAGCGCATGGTCCCCCACGCCTTCTACGACTGCGGTCGCTCCCGAGTTGCGAACCAAGAACCGCTCCCCGACGATGCCGCGGATGAACATGCTGCCTTGAGTCGCACCGTAGCCGATGACATTGCCCGCGATGACATTGCGCTCGGCCGCGAACACCGTGTTGCGGTCGGGACGAATGATGATCTCGCCGCCGCACAAACCCTTGCCGACGTAGTCGTTGCTATCGCCTTCGAGCCTCAGCGTGATTCCCGACGGCATGAACGCGCCGAGCGATTGGCCCGCGGTGCCCGTGAGCTTGACCTCGATCGTGCCCGTCGGTAAGCCGTTTTCACCGTGTCGCACGGTGACTTCGTGGCCGAGCATCGTGCCAACAGCACGCTCGGTGTTGCGAATCGGAAGTTCGATCACTGTGTGCGTGCCGTTCTCGAGCGCATCCGCACTTCGAGCGATGAGTTCGCGGTCAAAGTGTTCGTGCAGTTCGTGATCTTGCGACACACGATTCGTGCGCGGTTCGTCATCGGAGAATTGTGGACCAACCAGGATCGGGCTCAAGTCGAGTCCGTCGGCCTTCCAGTGTTCGACGG
>JANNCX010000060.1:0-8650 GCA_031387145.1 Salinibacterium sp. | reverse complement strand
GTCGCGCATTTCGCTCAAAACTGTGACCTTGCCCTTGAGGGCAGGATCCCACAAGTCTTCGAGCGTCTCGAGACCCCCTGGAATTTCTTCCGTGTTCCACGCGATGCCCGCGAAGCCGTTTTGCCACGGCAGCGACTTGTTGCGTCCAGGGTCGAAGTCAGGGTTGAGGAGTGCTGGGGCAAGGTTCTTCTTATTCGGGATGTTTGCGACATCCAGATCTTGCACGTATCCGAAGCGGATGAGTCGAGCGACCATCCACTCGGTGAGGCAGAAGGTGTCTGCGCCCGTCGCTTGACCGAGAGCGAGTTGATCTTTGATCGTGCCGTAGTACGTGTTGTTGTCGTCGATGTCGATCTTGTACTCGACCGAAATGCCGGATTGCTCTTCGAACCTGACAAGAGTCGGGTAATTACCGTCTTCGTCTTCATCGATGTAGGCGGGCCAGTTGGACCAGGTGAGGGTCTTGTCGGTTGCCGAAATGTCTTCCGCTGGTTTTGGTGCCGATGAGCCGGCGGGAGCACACGCACCAAGAGCTAGCGCGCCTGCTCCAATTCCTGCACCCTGCAGCACGTGTCGTCGTGACAACTGTGCTTGGCGCGCGTTCGCGATGAGTGCGCGAATCATCGGATCTTGGGGAAGTTGTTTCGTCATGGAAGTCAGCTCCTTGGTGCCGTGCAAACGATGCGTAGGTTGATCTTGACATATGAGGGGCTACCACCACAGCAATAAGGGGGAAAAGTACCGTTTTTTGTAAAGATTTCACGAAATCAGTACGAGAACCCCCAATTCTCTTGCGGAATCGAGCGTGCTTGACGAGTACGCTGGCAGCATGAAGGTTGCTGTCCCTAGGGAAATCAAAAATAACGAGTTTCGAGTCGCCATCACCCCCGCAGGGGTGCACGACCTTGTATCGCACGGACACGAGGTGCTCATTGAGACCGGTGCCGGGCTCGGGTCGTCGATCACAGACGACGCGTATGTCGCGGCGGGAGCATCCATAGCTCCCGATGCTGCAACAACGTGGGCAGCAGCCGACCTCTTGCTCAAGGTGAAGGAACCCATCGCCTCTGAGTACAAGTACTTCCGTGACGACTTATTGCTCTTCACGTATCTGCACCTCGCCGCCGAGCCTGAACTCACCCAGGCGCTCCTCACGACGAAGGTCACGGCGATCGCGTACGAAACCGTACAGCTGGCGACTCGCGCACTCCCCTTGCTCGCCCCTATGAGCGAAGTGGCCGGTCGATTGGCTCCCATCGTGGGCGCCAACGCCATGCTCAAGCCCAACGGCGGACCCGGACTTCTCGTACCCGGCGTGCCGGGAACTCACCCTGCCAACATCGTCGTTCTCGGTGGCGGAGTTGCTGGCACGAGTGCCGTGTCGGTTTCCGTCGGGCTCGGTGCCGACGTAACGGTGCTCGACACCAACATTCAGCGGCTGCGCGAACTCGACGCCTTGTACGCCGGTCGAATTCGCACGATCGCCTCCAACGGATTCGAAATCGAGCGCGCGCTTCTCACTGCCGACATGGTCATCGGGTCGGTGCTCGTTCCCGGAGCGAAGGCGCCCAAGCTCGTGAGCAACGACCTCGTTTCGCGTATGAAGCCCGGGAGCGTGCTCGTCGACATCGCGGTCGACCAGGGCGGATGTTTCGCAGACACGAAAGCGACGACTCACGCCGATCCAACCTTTACCGTCCACGGATCGCTTTTCTATTGCGTCGCGAACATGCCGGGCGCTGTGCCCAACACCTCGACGTACGCACTTACCAACGCGACTATGCCTTACGTGCGTTCGATAGCTGGACTCGGCTGGCGCGACGCGCTGCGCGCCGATCCAGCGCTCGCGCTGGGACTCAATACGCACGCGGGCAGTGTTGTGAATGAGCAAGTCGCGGGCGCTCACGGTCTCGATCACTTGGGCCTTGAGGCGGCGCTCGCGTAACGTCACGCTACGGCTGCGGTGGCGTGAGGCGCACTCGCGTCGCGGTGCCGTCCTGCTCTAGCCGCCACAACAGCGGCGAAGTACCGAGCCCGTTCGGCGGGCTCAACGGCGGCGGGAGTTCGCGCGACCGCGTGAGCACGCGGAAGTCGGCGGGCGTGCATCCGTCGAAGAGAATTTCTGCCACGGGCCGAAGTGCGCTCATGGCACCCCAGCGCGACTGCCACTCGTCGACATCGCCGACGAGGACGACCCGCCTGCCTTGTGATTGCGTCTGCGACTCTACGAACGTGCGCACATCGACCCCGACCCCCGCAAGCTCGACAACCAAGAACTCGGGTTGAGAGTCGAGTAGCCGCCTGAGTGAGCCGACGCGTGTGGAGACAATCGCGAGTGGCCGCGACATCGCGACGCGCGATTCCGCGGGCCGAACTGGATGCCGATCGACCGGTCTTGCGTACACGACTTGCACGCGCTCGCCTTGCCACACTCCCCCGCCGGGAGGAAGGCGATCGATGTATGAAGTTCCGTCGCCGCCCGCGACAACGAACTCGTTGCGAGTCGCGTGTCGGAGCCACAAGCGCGCGGGAAGCAGCGCGAGTAGCGACTGAAAGTCAGGGGTCGACCGCTGGGCCGCGATAGCGAAGTAGATGCCTCGCGATCGACCATCCCGTAAACCGCTCGCGACGCGCTCGATGAACTCGCCTCGGTACTCCGCCGAGAATCGGGACACGAGCGAATCGAAGTCATCGATCACGACGAGTGAATCTTCACCTGCTCCCGCGGTCTGACGCTCAACCGTGAGCTCAGCGATTGCGTCCCACGCGGCGGCGGGCTCGGCCGGTATCCAATCCACGTCTCTCGCGGTACGAGCGATCGCCGCGAGCGCCGTCGATTTGCCGCTCGATGGCGCTCCGAGAACGAGCAGGTGCCCGTCAATCCCGGGTCGCCAACACGCAATGCCGCGTCGCTGCTCATTCGGAACATCCGTTACGCCGAAACTCAATCCACCCTTCGTGGGTTCGAGCACGTCGGGCGAGATGACGTCGTCCAATGGCTCGCACCATGGTCTCCGCGGCGAGGCTGCTTCGAGCCAACGGTTCGCGACCGCGACCGCGTCCCGCTCGCTCGCGATCGCGAATTGCACAGTGCGCCCTGGGCCTCCCGCGAGTTGAACGACGCCTCGACCTCTCGCGTCACCAGGAATCTCCGCGGCGTCTTCGGATCCGACGACTGCGAGACTGTCCGCTCGGTTGTTGACACGGAGCGAAATGCGCAAGTCGGCATTCGCTAGTACCGCATCTCTCACGACCCCTGCGGGTCGTTGCGTGCACAAAATGAGATGGATTCCGAGCGAACGACCGCGCGCCGCGAGATCGGAAAACAGCGCGTGTAATTCGGGAAACCGCGAAGTCATTGCAGCAAATTCATCGACCACGATGACGAGGCGAGGGAGATCCTCGGTGTCTTCGATGGAACGCGCACCCGATGCGACAAGCGTTCGTTCGCGATGTCGCAGCTCAGCTTGCAAGCTCTCGAGCGCGCGCGCGGCCGACGACTCGTCGAGGTCGGTGATGAGTCCGACGGTGTGCTTGAGCGGGGTCAGAGCCGAGAATGCGGAGCCTCCCTTGAAGTCGACGAGGAGAAATGTCACCCGATCGGGCGAGTAGGTCGCTGCCATCGCGAGCACCCACGCAAAAAGCAACTCACTCTTGCCACTGCCCGTCGTGCCGCCGACCACTGCGTGCGGGCCGTGCTTGACGAGATCGAGCTCGAATAGACCATGCTCAGTGCGCGCAACTGCGCACGCGAGAGTGCCCCGGCTCACGTGGTCCACGGTGCCGAGCATCGAGGCAAGCTCGGTGGTTGCCGCGAGCGCGGCACTCGCGACAACGAGACTGTCGCGTTGCGCATCCCTAGCCGTTGCAAGCGCCCACTCGCGCACGTGCTCGATCGAAACGTACGACGGCGCGACGGGCGTGGGTTGTCGGAATTCGGGATGCCGTATCACGAGCACTCGGCCGTCTGTGATGCCCACGACGACTCGACACGAGTCGGGCAAGTGCTCTTGAGAATCGGCGGTAGCCACTCGAATGAGCGGGACGGGAGCACTGCGCGCTCCGAACTCGGCGAAGCTTGCACTGGTAGCGTTCGCGAGCGCGCCCGTCGCGTGCGGTAGAGCGCTGAACACCTCGGCAGCGGTATTCAAGCGACACCAGTACTCGCCCGGAGACAGTGCCCACCCCAATTGAACGACGATTGTGCGGGCAAACGCCGTAGCGAGCCGGCGCTGACCAAAGACTCCGATTCCCAAGCGAGCATCGACAACGACAGGGGCGCGGTCGAGGATCGCTGCGGCGCCGTCGAGGTCATCGAGTTCGCGTGCGAAGCTATCCGCGAGATCGCCTTCGCGCACTCCGCTCTCGAAGAGCGTTGAGCTGGCAATTGTGCCTGTGCCAAGAGTTACGAGCACGGGCGCCGAGGCTCCCGCGCTCCACCGAGACGGGTCTGCGCCCCTCCGAGTCGCGATTGCCGCAGCATCCGGCACGTTCGCAACGAGCTCGTCCCGCTCGGAGCGTTGTGCGCGGTCGACATCGCTTCGAACAAGCTCAAGGTCGCCAAAGAAGCGCGTGAGTTCGCGCCGGTTAGTGCGTCGACCGCTGACTCGCGAATCGACAAACGTAGCGATCGCAGCGACGGGACCAAGGGCCGCGAAAAGTAGGGCAAAGGCCGAACCCGTGACGAGCCAAATCACGATCGCGATTACGACGGGCGCGGTCGCTGCGACGAATGGAAACCTAAACGGCGTCGGCGTCTCTGGAAGACGCGGTGGCATGATTCGAGTGGCGTGACCGGGCGAACTCATGCGAAAGCTCAACACGCGAGCTGCACGCGCGGGTCACGAGGTGTACGTGCGGTGGACTCACGGTGGCAGTTGGCGCCGTGGAGGGGTCGCTAACTCACAATGAAGAACTGCTCGCCGATCTCCACGCGAGTTCCTCGTTCGATGCGATATCGCTTTCCCGCATCGCAACGCTTTGGTGGGCTATCGGGTTCACGCACGACGGTGCCATTGCCGGAAAACCGGTCGCTCACCCAAAATGCTCCGGCGTCTTGGCCGAACTCGAGGTGCGACTTGGACACCGACTTACCAGGATCCGAGATTGCGATCATGGCGTCGAAATACTCTCCGGGTTCGGGTAGCGGATTGCGGCCGAGCAGTCCTGTACCTGTCACGCTCACGCTCTCGCCCGTGCTGAATTGCAAGACAAACCGTTCGCCATGAGTCCCACGATCGACGATGCGAGTCTCGGCGAGATCGTGCTCAAACCCGTCGAGAACAGGGTCATCATTCCTGGCTTCAGCACGAGCGCTTGGAGAGACTTCGTCCGGGGATCCCCACGGGAATGGGTCAAGTGCTGCGGTGTCGCGTGGGCGTGACTTTGAGGCAATCTGACGGACAAACCCACACTCTCCGCAAAAGATGTCCGACGCTTCGAGCGGGGACCCGCACTGAGCACACGCGTCGCTCACGGTCGCGGGCGTTTCACGCTGGGAGGCATCAATTGGCTCGCCTGCCGCCGGAGTCGGTGGCTCGATGAGCTCGTCAGCGACGACTGTGTCTCGCTTCGAGACCGAACTACCGGGTGTCGAAGCGCTCGACGAATTTACGACGGAACGACCACACTCTCCACAGAACATTGCGCCGTCAGGCAATGCTGATGAGCAGTACGAGCAGTTCACCAGACCATCCCTCTATCGCTTGAACAACTCCTTGACACTATAACCACCGAGCGAACGCAATGAGACCTTCGCCTTGAGTCGCTGCCACCGCGTGAGCCCCTCATCGAGATCCAGCCGCAGCTCCTCGATAGCTCGCCAGACGTGTTCGGCTTCGACCGGCTGAGGCTCGCTTGGCGAGAACACAGCGCGGTCGGCAATCGCCGCGAGCACGTGGGATTGAGTGCTCCCGACGATCGCCGCGACTTCGCTTCGAGTGGCCGCGCGCGCGGGAGTCAACCCGTGATCGATAACCGCATCGTGAAATTCGTGCCACCCACCGCTGATCTGTTCGATCGCACTCGGAGCGCTTCGTCGCAACCGACGTCTGCGCACTTTCGCGGCAATGATCAGGATGAACGGAGCGAGCACGATCCCAGCAACCACTGCGACTATCCCGAGAATCCGCACGATCACAAGAAGAACCTGCACAACCGGATTGAGGTCGGGCGGTAGTTCTTGCTCGCTCTCGGGGGTAGTTTGCCGGTCGAGGGTTTCGGACTCAACTACCGGCGGCGGCACGACCGTGGGCGGTCTAGCGACGACCGTTTCGTCTTCGGGAACCTCGTCAGGGATCTCTCGAAGTGCTGGTGTCGGATCGATTGCAACCCACCCAAATTGCTTCGTGTTAATCTCGATCCACGCGGCAACGTCGCTCCCACTCACGACTTCGGCCGTCGGAGCGAAGCCAAAGACGACGCGCGAGGGAAATCCCAGCACCCGAGCCATAAGCGCAGCCGTGACCGCATATTGCTCGCCATCCCCGATCATCCGCGGGGCGGTGAGAAGCTCGGCGATACGGTCGGCTCCGTGTCCCGACCGGCTCGCAGGCTCCTCAGCACCAATTCCGTGGCTGATGTAACCCTCGTTTGCGAGGCCAGCGAGCATCGCGACGAGCCGAGGTCCAGCACCCTCGACCCCGTCAACATACTCGTCGAGCTTCGCGGTGAGCTCGGCGGGAACCCCCCTCGCTTCGGGTACCGTCGCTGCGCCCGGGTCAAGCGCGGCGAGATCGCTCGTTGCGGGCTGAGCGGGCAGCACTGCTGTGAGCTCGAAGCTATCGCCCGAGCGGATGCCCGCCAAGCTCGCGGCGGTCGCCGACGTGTTGTTGTAATAGAAACCGTTGCGAAGGGCCGTCGCATTGTCGCCGGAGAACGTGATCTCCTCAAATAGACCAACCGTGGGAATCCACACGTCGTCGTACCCTGTGACGTCAATCGAGATCGTGCTGCTTGTGCCGCCGACGTCCGACTGATCGAAGCGAAAAGGCACTCTTGTAAAAGACCCAGACTCACTCGAGATTGCGTCGCTCCCCACCGAAAAGACGATTCCGTCATAGGTGTCGAGAGTCGCGATGCGAATTCGGCCGTCGCCCTCGAGTCCAGAGACGCTAAACAACGCTGTATCTGCGAGAGCGGGTTGAAGGTAGCGCCTAAACGCAACGAGTGGGCTTACATAGTCCTGCGGATCGAAGGCTTGCTCGATGTTCGTGCGGAGGACCGTGCGATCTGCTGTAGGCGGAACCAAGGAGAGCGCGGCAATCGCCGCGGTCGACGCGACCACGAGGATGAGCGCGGCACCGAGTCCAGTACGCACGCCCGAGGTGCCGGTGTCGCGCGCGTTGGGCGCGCCCGCTGCATCCGCTGACTGACCCGAAAGGAGCCGAATCGCTTCGCGCCGGCGATACCAGCGGAACCACACGAGCCACAAGAGCGAAGCGACCATGAGGGCGATGGGTGCGTCGAGTGGCCGGCTGGGATAGCCAGCGCCGAACGCAGTCGCGATGACGAAGAGAGTGAGTGGTGCGAGAACCGCGAGCTCGCGGTGCTTCGCGCGCAGCGCCGTCGTGAGTCCGACGACGGTCGAGAGCAAGACAAGTACGAGTGCAGGAACGAGGAGCGCTTCGTAGTCGTCGACGGGGAGCGTGATTGTGAGAAGTTGCTTCCACCCGAGAGCAACGCTCGCGAGAAGATCCAAGAGACCCGCGATCGTCGGGAGCACTCCAAATTGTGCTTGAGACGGTACCGCGACTTGAACTCCGATTCCAAAGAACGTGATGATGATTGCGAGCGCGACGATCGAAGTGGGCCACCTATAGCGCGCGCCGAGAATCGCGATAATCGTTCCTAGAGGCAAGGCGACCGCGATGAGAATGAGTAACGCAGAGCTCTGGTAGATCGGCCACAACGCCGTGCACGCAATGAGCGTCGTGATCCACAGCATTGCCGTGTTGACGGCCACGAAGGATGCTGAGAGTCGAGTCTTCACGCCGCCGCCGATCGCGCGAGCGACTTTTGCAGGTCTTCGAGGTAACCGATCGTGAGCACGCTGAGTCCCGCGACGCGCCTGAGTCCCGGCGTGCGCTCCGGGTCACACACGACAGCGACCACCTCGACGCCGACTGGGAACTTTGTGGATGCCGCGCGCAAGTCTTGAGGCGAAACGGTCGACCCGCACACCAAGAACGCGACAGACACTCCGTTCGCTTGATCTCCCGTGACTCGCGCGACATCGACGATCGCGAGCGCCGTCTCGGATCGCCCCACGACCGCGAGGTCATCGAGAAGCCGGGAGCGAGTGATCGTCGATAGCGAGCGCACCGCGTAAACCTTGCGCTTCGCGAATTGAGGGGTTAGCCCACTCGCGACAACCGTTACTGTGCGAGCGTCGCGAATCGCTCTAGCCCCAAGGGATCCGGCAACGCTCACCGCGAGCTCGAACTCTTCGTCCGTCGCGTAGTCCGAATTCGCGAGGCTCAGCGCGATGACCAGGTGACTCCGGCGAGTCTCTTCGAACTGGCGCACCATGTAGGTTCCCGTTCGTGCCGTCGACTTCCAGTGGATGTAGCGTCGCTCGTCACCCGGCATGTACTTGCGGAGGGCGTGGAACGACACATCATTGTTGGACAGGTCTTTCGTCGGGTTGCCC
>JANNCX010000044.1:0-5833 GCA_031387145.1 Salinibacterium sp. | reverse complement strand
TGACGAGTAGCACGGCAAGGATCGCGAGCACCCAAGGATTCTCGAGCCACGCCCAGTTCGTAGGCAAAACGACAAAGTCGAGAAACCGGCCGCCAAGGCCGAGGATGAGCAACGGGATATACGCGTTAAGGCCTGCCGCTACCGCGAGCCCGGTTCCGGTGAGAAACTCCATCGTCGTGTCCTTCCCAACGCCGAGGCTAGCATTGCTGCATGTACCTGATCGGGCTTACGGGAGGCATTGCGTCAGGTAAATCAGTTGTCTCGAGTCGACTTGCACAGCGAGGCGCAATTCTCGTAGACGCCGACATACTTGCTCGCGAAGTCGTCGGGCCTGGGAGCGACGGTCTCGCCGCGATCGCCCGTGAGTTTGGGGCAAGCGTCATCTCGCCCGACGGCAGTCTCGATCGTGCCGCGCTCGGCGCGATCATCTTTTCCGACCCTCAGAAGCGCGCGAAGCTCAACGAGATAACGCACCCCGCCGTGTGGCGATTGGCGCTCGACAGGTTTGCGCGGGCCGAAGCAGAAGATCCGCACGCCGTCGTTGTGTACGACGTCCCACTTCTCGTCGAGTCATCCCGATCCCGGCCCATGCGCTTTGACCTCGTTGTCGTCGTTCACGCGAGCAGCGAAGTGAGACTCGGCCGATTGATGTCGGAGCGGGGGATGACTCGCGAAGAAGCAACTCACCGCCTCAACTCTCAAGCGAGCGACGCCGAGCGACTCGCGATTGCCGACGTTGTCATCGACAGCAATGGAACCCTCGACGAAACCTTGCAGCAAGCGGATGAACTGTGGGAGATGGCCGCGGCTTCCGCCGTAAGCGCACAACCTGAATAGTGTCGTCGGCTCTGCCTATGCTGGGGGAATGGAACCGACTCGAGCAGTGCGTCCGTTCGAGGTCATTAGCGAGTATGTGCCGAGTGGCGACCAGCCTCAAGCGATTCGCGAACTAGCGCAGCGAATCAACGCGGGCGAAACCGATGTCGTGCTCCTGGGGGCGACGGGCACAGGAAAGTCGGCCACGACCGCGTGGCTCATCGAGCAAGTGCAGCGCCCGACTCTTGTGTTGTCGCACAACAAGACTCTCGCCGCTCAGCTTGCGAACGAATTTCGCGAGCTCATGCCCAACAACGCGATCGAATACTTCGTCTCGTACTACGACTACTACCAACCCGAGGCCTACATTCCGCAAACCGATACGTTCATCGAGAAGGACTCGTCGATCAATGCCGAGGTCGAGCGGCTTCGACACTCGACGACCAATTCGCTCTTGAGTCGACGCGACGTTGTCGTCGTCTCGACGGTTTCGTGCATTTACGGTCTCGGCGCCGTCGACTCATACCTCGAAGCGATGGTCGCGCTGCAGGTTGGCCAACGCATCGAGCGCGAGACGCTCATCCGAAAGTTCGTGTCCATGCAGTATCAACGCAACGACTACGACTTCTCGCGAGGAACTTTCCGCGTCAAGGGCGACACGATCGAGATCATTCCCGTGTACGAAGAGCTCGCGATCCGCATTGAGATGTTCGGCGACGAGATCGAAGCCATTTTTGCCCTGCATCCGATCACGGGCGAAGTCGTGCGTGCGATGGACTCCGTCGCGGTCTTCCCAGGAACGCACTACGCCGCGAGTGAAGACACGATTCGTCGAGCGATCGGCACGATCCAGACCGAGCTCGCCGAGAGGCTTGCCGAACTCGATCGCCAAGGAAAGCTTCTCGAATCCCAGAGGCTGCGCATGCGCACGACGTTCGACATCGAGATGATGGAGCAGATCGGGTTTTGCAACGGCATCGAGAACTATTCGCGGCACATGGACGGTCGCGCGCCGGGCGAGGCTCCACACTGTTTGCTCGACTACTTCCCCGAAGACTTTCTCGTCGTGATCGATGAATCGCACGTCACGGTTCCTCAGATTGGCGCGATGTATGAGGGGGATGCTTCACGAAAGCGCACTCTCGTCGAACACGGTTTTAGGCTCCCGAGTGCCATGGACAACCGGCCACTCAAGTGGGAAGAGTTTCTCTCGAGGGTCGGCCAAAAGGTGTACTTGTCGGCAACCCCCGGAAAGTACGAGCTGGGGATCACCGACTCGATCGTCGAGCAGGTCATCCGGCCCACTGGTCTCGTCGACCCGCACGTCGTCGTCAAGCCGTCGCGGGGCCAGATCGATGACTTGCTTGAACAGATTCGCATTCGAGTCGAGAAGAACGAGCGTGTGCTCGTAACGACTCTCACGAAGAAGATGGCCGAGGAGCTCACGGAGTTCTTGGGCGAGCACGGGGTTCGAGTGCGGTATTTGCACTCAGACGTTGACACTTTGCGGCGCGTGGAGCTGCTCACGGAGTTACGACAAGGCGTATACGACGTACTCGTGGGCATCAACCTCTTGCGCGAAGGCCTCGACTTGCCCGAGGTATCACTCGTGGCAATTCTCGACGCCGACAAGGAGGGCTTCTTGCGCTCGGGAACGTCGCTTATTCAGACGATCGGTCGAGCCGCGCGAAACGTGTCAGGCGAAGTGCACATGTACGCAGACGTCATGACGGATTCGATGATCAAGGCGATCTCCGAGACGGATCGCCGACGCGAGAAGCAAGTCGCGTACAACGTCGAACGCGGGATCGACCCACAGCCTCTGCGCAAGAAGATCGCCGATATTACCGAGTCGCTCATGCGCGAGGGCGCCGACACGGCCGCGCTGCTGTCGGGTCGCGACGGCACGAAGCGCGCGACCGTGCCTAATCTCAAGCGCGAGGGGCTTGCGGCCGCGGGCGGCAACGACCTCGAGAAGATCATCGCCGACCTCAACGAGCAAATGTTGCAAGCCGCGCGCGAGCTCAAGTTCGAGCTCGCGGCGAGACTGCGCGACGAGGTTTCCGACCTCAAGCGCGAACTTCGTCAAATGGAGCAGGCTGGTCACTTGCGGTGATGGCACCTCGCCGTCGAAGCAATGTCAGTGGCATCCGTAGGATGTAGAGAGTGTCAATTCCCCACTCCGGATCCCACGGAAAACTTAGTGTTCGCGGCGCGCGAGTTCACAACCTGAAGAACGTCGACCTAGAAATTCCGCGAGATTCGCTCGTCGTCTTCACGGGACTTTCCGGCTCGGGCAAGTCGAGTCTTGCTTTCGACACAATTTTCGCGGAGGGGCAGCGACGCTACGTCGAGTCCCTTTCCGCCTACGCGCGACAGTTTCTCGGCCAAGTCGATCGCCCCGACGTCGACTTCATCGAAGGGCTGAGCCCCGCAGTATCCATCGACCAGAAGTCGACTAACCGCAACCCTCGCTCGACGGTCGGCACGATCACCGAGATCTATGACTACATGCGCTTGTTGTGGGCTCGAATCGGTGTGCCGCATTGTCCCGTGTGTGGCGAGAAGATCGCTCGACAGTCGGTGCAGCAAATTGCCGATCAGCTCATGACTCTCGCGACGGGCACGCGGTACCAAATTGTGAGTCCCGTCGTCTCTCAAAAGAAGGGCGAGTTCGTCGAACTCTTCGCCGAACTGAGCAGCGGCGGCTACTCACGAGCGATCGTCGACGGCGAGCAAATCCAGTTGAGCGACCCGCCAATCCTCAAGAAGCAGATCAAGCACGACATCGGGGTCATCGTCGACCGGCTGGTTGCTGGTGACGAGATTCTGACGCGCCTCACCGATTCACTTGAGACGGCCCTTCGCCTCACCGACGGCACCGTGTCGATCAACTTCATCGATGAGGAGGGGGATGCCGCCTGGCGATCCTTCTCGGAGAAGCTCTCGTGCCCCAATCAGCACCCGCTGCAGTTGACCGAGATCGAGCCACGCACTTTCTCGTTCAACGCACCTTTTGGGGCCTGCCCGGACTGCTCGGGACTCGGTACGCGCATGTCAGTGGATGCAGACCTTCTCATCGCCGACGACTCGGTGAGCCTTGCCGCGGGTGTACTCCTGCCATGGACAAATTCGGGCAAGGGCCTATTCAACTACTTTGAGAAGCTGCTTAGTGGCCTCGCGCGCGACTTCGCATTCTCGCTCGATACGCCGTGGGGCGAGCTATCCGAAGAAGTTCGTGAAGCGATTCTCAAGGGCAACAACTTCGAAGTCACCGTGAAGTGGAAGAACCGCTTCGGGCGCGAAATGAAGTACTCGACCGGCTTCGAGGGGGTTATGCCCTACATCGAACGCAAGTACCTTGAAGCCGAAACGGATGTTCAGCGCCAACGTTTTGCCGGCTATCTTCGCGAGATCCCCTGCCCCGTGTGCAACGGTAAGAGACTCAAACCCGAAGTGCTTGCCGTGACCGTGAGCGGTCGAAGCATCTCCGACATTTGCGAATTGAGCCTCGTGAAGTCGCACGAGTTCATGCTCGAGCTGCAATTGAACGAGCGGGATGCGAAGATCGCGGCTCAAGTGCTTCGTGAGATCCGGCTGCGGCTCGAGTTTCTCATCGAGGTCGGCCTGAGCTATCTCGACCTCATGCGCGCGGCGGCGACGTTAAGCGGTGGCGAGGCGCAGCGCATCCGCTTGGCAACGCAAATCGGCTCTGGACTCACGGGAGTGCTCTACGTGCTTGATGAACCGAGCATCGGGCTGCACCAGCGTGACAACCGAAGGCTCATCGAGACTCTTGTGAAGCTCAAGGACCTTGGCAACACCCTCATCGTTGTCGAGCACGACGAAGACACGATTCGAACTGCCGATTGGATCGTCGACATCGGGCCAGGGGCGGGGGAGCACGGTGGTCGCGTCGTGCACTCGGGCTCGTACGAAGAACTCATCGCGAATCCCGAGTCAATCACGGGGGACTACTTGTCTGGTCGCCGTCGAATTGAGACTCCGGCGTCTCGCCGGCCTATCGACGACAATCGACAAATCACGGTCGAAGGGGCGCGCGCAAATAACCTCAAGAACGTCACGGTGAGCATCCCGATCGGGGTTTTCACGGCGATCACGGGCGTGAGCGGTTCGGGAAAGTCGAGTCTTGTCAACGACATCCTCTATAAGGTTCTCGCGAACGAGCTCAACGGAGCCCGTCAGATTCCTGGAAAGCACACTCGGGTAACCGGACTCGATGGCCTCGACAAGGTGGTCCACGTCGATCAAGCGCCCATTGGCCGTACCCCGCGATCGAACCCCGCGACGTATACGGGTGTGTTCGACAAGATCCGCACGCTCTTCTCAGAGACGGCCGACTCGAAAGCGCGGGGCTACTTGCCCGGGCGCTTCAGCTTCAACGTCAAGGGCGGCCGGTGTGAGAACTGCTCTGGCGACGGGACCATCAAGATCGAGATGAACTTCTTGCCCGACGTCTATGTCGCGTGCGAAGTGTGCGCGGGCGCCCGCTACAACCGAGACACTCTCGCGGTGAAGTACAAGGGCAAAAACATCGCTGAGGTACTCGACATGTCTATTAGTGAAGCGGCCGGCTTCTTCGAGGCGATCTCGGCGATTCATCGCTACTTGAAGACACTCGAGGAGGTCGGGCTCGGCTACGTGCGACTCGGCCAAAGTGCGACGACCCTCTCGGGAGGCGAAGCGCAACGCGTCAAGCTCGCGACGGAGCTTCAGCGCCGATCAATGGGTCGCAGCGTCTACGTGCTTGACGAACCGACGACGGGCTTGCACTTTGAAGATGTGCGCAAACTTCTCGCCGTGCTCGGCGGTCTCGTCGACAAGGGCAATACGGTTATCGTGATCGAGCACAACCTCGATGTGATCAAGTCGGCGGATTGGCTCATCGACCTCGGGCCTGATGGCGGTGCGGGCGCCCGCGCACACTTCGCACGCGACATAGACGTCGGGCAAGAAGTTCATCTCGATCTTGATGGTCCCGTCGCCAGAGCAGTTC
>JANNCX010000027.1:0-2076 GCA_031387145.1 Salinibacterium sp. | reverse complement strand
CAGAAGGAGATCTACCCGATCCTGACCCCGCTCGCGGTCGACCCGGCGCATCCGTTCCCCTATATCTCGGGGCTCTCGCTCAACCTCAGTATTCGCGTGCGCAACCCCAAGACCGCGAAGGAGGAGTTCGCACGCCTCAAGGTGCCGTCGATGCTCCCGCGGTTCGTCGAGCTACCCGATGATGCGAGCGGTCTGACGCGCTATATCCCCCTCGAAGACCTCATCTCGAACCACCTCGAAGAGCTCTTTCCCGGTATGGAAATTCTCGAGCACCACGAGTTCCGCGTGACGCGCAACGA
This sequence comes from Salinibacterium sp., assembly GCA_031387145.1. GTDB lineage: Bacteria > Actinomycetota > Actinomycetes > Actinomycetales > Microbacteriaceae > Rhodoglobus. The sequence continues at coordinate 1,777 of JANNCX010000027.1, read as the reverse complement.
AGACGTCGACGTCGACGAAGACGAGAGCGAGAACCTCATCCAGGCGCTCGAGAAGCAGATTCTGAGCCGACGGTTCGGTCCGCCCATCCGCTTGGAAATCACTGATGATATGGATGCCGTGACTCTCGGCCTCTTGGTGCGCGAGCTCGACATCACCGAGCAAGAGGTCTACCGGCTGCCCGCGCCGCTCGATCTCGCGGGACTGTTTCAGCTCACGAGGATCGACCGCCCGGCGCTCAAGTTCCCTCGGAGTGTGCCCACCACGAGCGTGAATCTGCTGCCCGTCGAGCCCAACGAACCGCCAGACATTTTCGCGTCGATCGCGCGGCAAGACATTCTCTTGCATCACCCCTACGAGTCGTTCTCGACGAGCGTGCAGAGCTTTCTCGAGCAAGCCGCGACCGACCCCCATGTGCTCGCCATCAAGCAGACTCTCTACCGCACGAGCGGCGATAGCCCCATCGTCGAGGCTCTCATCACCGCGGCAGAGGCGGGCAAAGCCGTGCTCGCTCTCGTCGAGATCAAGGCGCGCTTCGACGAGACCGCCAACATTTCGTGGGCGCGCAAGCTCGAGAAGGCGGGCGTGCACGTCGTCTACGGACTCGTCGGGCTCAAGACGCACTGCAAGCTCGCGCTCGTCGTTCGTCAAGAGAACGGTGTGCTGCGCCACTACAGCCACATCGGCACGGGCAACTACAACCCCAAGACGAGCCGCATCTACGAAGACCTCGGTTTGCTCACAGCCGACGACCAAGTGGGCAAGGACCTCACGAGACTCTTCAACGAGCTCTCGGGGTACGCGATCGAGAAGAAGTTCAAGCGATTGCTCGTGGCTCCCCTGCATTTGCGCAAAGGGCTACTCAAGCGCATCCGCACGGAGGCCGACAACGCTCGTCTGGGCTTGCCGTCGGGCATCCGCTTGAAGCTCAATTCGATCGTGGACGAAGCAATAATCGACGCGCTCTACCGCGCGAGCAACGCGGGGGTGCCGGTCGAACTCGTCGTGCGCGGCATTTGCGCGCTCAAGCCGGGGCAGCCCGAGCTCAGCGAGAACATCCGGGTTCGCTCGATTCTCGGCCGCTACCTCGAGCACGCGCGCGTCTTCTCGTTCCACAACAATGGCGACCCGCAAGTCTTCATCGGAAGCTCCGACATGATGCACCGCAACCTCGACCGACGTGTCGAAGCACTCGTGCGCATCACGAGTCCAGACCACTTGCGCGAGCTCAGTGAGGGCTTCGATTTGGCGATGTCGGATGCCACGTCGAGCTGGTGGCTTGGCCCGGAGGGCGAGTGGACTCGCCACAGCGTCACAGAGCAGGGCACCCCTCTCGCAGACATGCAGAATGTACTCATGACGCAGATCTCGCAGAGAAAGCGCGGCGGGGTTCTGCGGTGACCGCCCAGCAGCCACCAGTCCTGGCTGCCGGAGCAGTCTGCTGGCGAATGGTCGGGCGCGAGGCGCGGATCCTCGTGGTCTATCGCGCGCAGCACAAAGACTTCTCGTTGCCCAAGGGCAAGGTCGACCCTGGCGAGACACTCCCCGAAACCGCCGTGCGCGAGATCGCGGAAGAGACGGGCTTGAGCATTAGCCTCGGTGCTCCGCTCGGCACGGTCGAATACCAGCTCCCGGGCGGCCGCGAGAAGGTCGTCTATTACTGGTCGGCCGAAGTCGACGATCATGCGCTTCAGCTCGCGAGGTTCACGCCCAACGACGAGATCGCCTCCATCGAGTGGATATCGATCGATAAGGCGCGCAAGAAGCTCAGCTACGAAC
>JANNCX010000020.1:0-1535 GCA_031387145.1 Salinibacterium sp. | reverse complement strand
CTCTTCGCGGATGGCGTCGATTTGCTCGCCAGACAACCTGTCACTGTCGGCCACAGCACAGCCCACGAACGCGATGCTGCACACTACGAGTGCTACACCCGTAGTCAGCGTCGCACCACTGCGCCAAGGCACAACTTCATTGTGCGCCGCACGCGAAGAGCAAGCAATGGCCGCGCCGGTCCCACATCCTTCGCACTGATCGCACGATCGCGAAGTGCTACGGGTGCAGTGCGCCGTACGCTGTCTCCGACGGCGGCGGGCACCGGAGGTCGAGCGAGCGTCAGGCGGCAGAGCTCGGCACGTCGATCACGTCATAGGGGTTGGGCTCCCGACCATCGACCCCGAGCGCGATGAACTGCTCGCGTGTGCCATCGAGCGCCACCTGATACCCAGCGAGCGCGAGACATGGGATGAGCCGGTTCGCGTAGTAGTCGAACAGGTTGCCGAGCTGTCGCTGGCTGAGATAGCCGACGGCAGTCGGCTCGATCGGGTATTGCGCCGTGCACCGGTAAAACGCGAGGTAGGCGGCATCCACTTCGCTCGCATCCACCCCGAAGCTGATGCTGTCGCCGTACTCGTGCACCTCCTCGAAGCCCGCGTTATTGACGCATCCCGCCCACATTCGGTTCGCCCGCTCGGGACTCACAAATCTGACGACCTCGACCGCCGGCCGAATCACGTCGTCGCGGTCGGCGAAGAATCGCTCCCACCTCAGATCGTTGCGTTGCGCCGCGAAGTCAGCGCGTTCGCTGGCCGTGAGCTCGAGCGACGCGGGCGTGCCCACGGCGCAGCCGGCCAGCAACATCAGGCATGCCGCGAGCCCAAGTCCGTTTATCGTCCGCCTTCGCACCCTCCCAGTGTGCCGCGCGGGCGGAGTTGGCACCATCCGTTCACTCCAGTGCGGTACACCAGAGCAATGGTCGAGCAGTGGTTTGTCACGATTGCGGAGTCCCCACTCGTGTACCCGGCGCTCTTTGCGCTCATCGTGTTTGACGCATTTCTCGTGATTTTGCCGAGCGAGACGGCGCTCGTCGCCCTCGCGGCCCTCGCCGGCGCGACGGGCTCGCCGTCGCTCGCCGTGCTCCTGCCGTTGGCCGCGCTCGGGGCGATCCTCGGCGATTCGATTTGCTACCTCATCGGACGTCGAGCCGGGATCGACCGCTGGCGCTGGCAGCGCGGCCCGCGCATCGCTTCGGCTCTCGCTCGAGTGCGTCGCACCGTGCTCGTGCGGCCCGCGGTGCTCATCTTCACGGCGCGCTACATTCCGTTCGCTCGGATCGCCGTCAACCTCTCCGCAGGAGCCGCCGGGCTGCCCCACAGCCGGTTCCTACCTCTGTCTGCGGCAGCGGGCACCGCGTGGGCGGTGTACAACGCGACCGTGGGTCTCGCGTTCGGCTCGGTCCTGCGCGGTCAGCCCGTGCTCGCCGTGGTGATCTCGGTCATTGTCGCGATCGGGCTGGGCGTGCTCATCGACGTGATCGCGCAGCGGATAGCTGCGCGGTGGGAGCCGCTCACGGGGTCGGCGGGTTCGGCGT
>JANNCX010000017.1:0-6801 GCA_031387145.1 Salinibacterium sp. | reverse complement strand
GGTCGCCCTTGTAGTCGAAAGGAACTCCGTGCATCCCCCGCGGCAGCTCTTCAGAGGTGAAGAGGCCGTGCCGGCGCTCTTGAGACGTCACGACAAATTCGACCGTCGTTGCCCAGTGGCTATCGAGCACAATGACGGTGTCGTAGTCGTCGGACTCGAAAACATCTTTGCGGAGCTTCTCGAGGCCCGCGACGAGAGTCGTGTCTTTGCCTTCGTTGAGCTCCATGCGCACGTCTTTCGGCAACATGATGGTGGGCACGTGAGCGATGAGGCCCACCCCTACTATTTCTCCCACAGCTATTCCTTCCATCCGTTGGGTGATACGACAGTGTTTTTTACGTCGGCGTAGAAGTCGAACGACCAAGTGCCGCCCTCGCGACCGACGCCCGATTTGCGGGATCCCCCGAAGGGCGCACGCAAGTCGCGCACGAAGAAGCAATTGACCCAAATCGTGCCGGCGACGAGTTGGGACGTGATCGCCTCGGCATGCGCTCGATCGCCCGAGACGACGACGGCCGCGAGACCAAACTCGGTGCCATTCGCGAGCGCGACGAGTTCATCGTCGGTAGAGAACGTCTGCATCGTGAGCACGGGTCCGAAGACCTCTTGCGTCACGATCTCGCTGCCCGCGGCGGGCTGGTTGACGAGCGTCGGCCTGAAGTAGAGCCCACCTAGGTCGGCGTTGGGCTCGCCGCCCATCACGATGTCTGCGCCGTCGGCCTTCGCTCGATCAACGAATCCCTTGATGCGCTCGAAGTGCGTCTCGTGCACTTGCGGGCCGATGTCGGTGTCAGGGTCGCGGGGGTCGCCCTGCTTGAGCGTGGCGGCCTTGGCCTTGAAAGCCTCCGCGAATTCGTCGGCGATGCTTTCGTGCACGAGGATGCGTGTTCCCGAGAGGCACACTTGCCCCGCGTTGTCGTATTGCTCGACCGCGAGGGATGCCGCGAGCTCGAGATCCGCGTCGCCGAGCACGATGCACGGGCTCTTGCCTCCGAGCTCGAAGCTGCACGGCGTGAGGTTGTCGGCAGCCGCTCGCGCGATGGACTTCGCGGTCGGCACCGACCCAGTGAACGAAATGCGCGAGAGTCCGGGATGCGCGACAAGCGCCGCTCCCGCTTCCTTGCCGTAACCCTGCACGACGTTGAACACGCCCGCCGGGAGCCCGGCCTCGACCGTGAGGTCAGCGAACAGCGACGCCGTGAGCGGAGTCCACTCGGCGGGCTTGAGAACGACGGTGTCGCCCGCCGCGAGCGCCGGGGCGATTTTCCACGTCGCGAGCATGAGCGGCGCGTTCCACGGAGTGATGAGTGCCGCTACCCCTGACGGGTCCCAGCTCACGTGGTTATTGTGACCGCGGGTTTCAAAGTCGGGGTGGCCGAGGTCGTTGACGGCGTAGTCCGCGAAGAACCTCAGATTGTGGGCGACCCTCGGCATGACTCCACGAAGGTGGCTGCGCAGTAGCGCGCCGTTATCCATGGTCTCGACGATCGCGAGGTCGGCGAGGTTCTCTTCGACGAGATCTGCGATGCGGTTGAGGATCTTCGCGCGTTCTTCTGGCGTCAAGGCAGCCCACGCCGGGAAAGCCTTGCGCGCGGCATCCACGGCAAGATCGATCTCTGTCGCTGTGCCTCGCTCGATGTCGCCGAGGAAGCTCCCGTCGATCGGCGAGGTGTTGCGATATGTCTCTGCGGATGCGACGCGAGCACCGCCGATGAAGTGGCGCGTGTCAACGGTTACGCCCGCTACGTCGATCGTCGTCATCTTTGCTCGCCCTTAAGTCATTCGGATACTAATGACTTACTGTAGCTGGATTGAGTGCGGGGCGACAAGCCCGCCGTGCTGGCTGGCCCACTTTCCTCCGTTTTCAGGAGGAGAGCGGCGGCGAGTGGATAATCCAGTCGCCGCCGCTCTCCTTCTGAAAAGGGAGCCAAGACTGGGCGGGTGAGGGCGGCCGGGGCGGAGTCAAGACGGGGGCAGGAACGAGTGCAGGGCGGGCCGAGCCGGGCGGGCCCGCAGCTACTCCTGGTTCTCGACGTTCGCGGTGATGAGGCGCAGCATCTCGGCGAGTTCATCGCGGCGCGCGGGATCCACGGGGCCGGCGATGTGCCGCTCTTGCTCATTGAACGCGGGAAAGAGTTCGGTCATGAGCTCGCGCCCCGCGGGCGTGAGCGTGACGACCACGAGCCGGCCATCCGCTTGACTGCGCTCGCGATTCAGCCAGCCGCGACCCTCGAGCGTAGACAAGACACCTGTGAGGGTCGCCTTCGAGAAGCCGCCCTCGAGTGCAATCTGGCGCGTCTCGATGGGCTCCCAGATCCACGTGACCCACAACACCACGAACGCTGTCCACGAGAGGTTGTTCTCAGAGAGCACGGTGCGCTCGAAGTGATTGCGCACGGCCGTCGCGGCCCGGAACAGGTTGGATGCCACAGCCATCGCCGAATAGTCCAAAGGCAGTCGCCCGAGCTTCGACTCGACCTGCCGCTCGGTCTCCGCAAGCGTGTGTGGACCCGCCATTTCGAGCTCCTTCCCGCCACGGTGTTCTGCAACTCTAATCGACCGTGTCGTCGCGACCGTGGCATTGCGACACCGACGGGTCTACTATTTGTTCGTATCCAAACAATGCAGTGGAGGAACGAGTTGGCTTCAACGTCGAAAGTAACTTTGTCTGACCTCGATCTCTTCGAGACGGGTAACCCTTGGGCCGCGTTCGACGAGCTGAGATCAGCCGCTCCCGTGCACTGGGATCCGGAAGATGCACCGAACCACGGGTTCTGGTCGCTCACGCGGTATCACGACATCGTGAGCGTGCTTCGCGACACCGAGACGTTCTCGAGCGAACGCGGCACCGTCAACCTCGAGGAGCTCGACGCCGAGCAAATCGAAGCGCGCAAGTCGATGCTCGAGACCGACGGTGTGCGACACCGCTCCTTGCGCCGACTCATGCAAGGCGAATTCACGCCGCGCGCGGTCGCGGGATACGAGACATTCCTTCGCGGCCTCACCGCGACAACCCTTGACGCTGCATTTGCGAAGGGCGAGTTCGATTTCGTTGCCGAAGTCGCCGCCGACTTTCCGATCCGCGTGCTCGCGCGCATGCTCGACGTGCCAGACACCGACATCTACAAGCTCATCGAGTGGGGCAACCGGATGGTCGGCAACACCGACCCCGAGCACGCCGACGTATTGGCGGACTCCGAGGAGAGCGAGAAGTACCGGCTGCTTCCCTTCCGCTCCCCCGCGGCCCAAGAAGTTTTCGACTACGGTCGCGAGCTCGCCGACGAGCGCCGCGGAACGGATCGCACCGACCTCGTGTCGCGCCTCGCGAACCAAGTGCCCGAAGACGGCATCCCGCTATCGGAGCGCGACTTCAACAGCTACTTCCTGCTGCTCGTCGTCGCGGGTAACGAGACGACTCGCCACACGATCACTCACTCGATGAACTACCTCATCAACAACCCCGACCAGCTCGCTTTGCTGCAAGAACGCCCCGAGCTCATCCCGTGGGCTGTCGAGGAGTTCTTGCGCCTCGCGAGCCCCGTGTACCACTTCCGGCGCACGGCAACGCGCGACACCGAGATCAACGGTCAAGCAATTCGCGAGGGCGACAAGGTCGTCACGTGGTTCGCAGCGGGCAATCGCGACCCCGAGATCTTCGACAACCCCTACGTCATGGATGTCACGCGCAGCCCCAACGAGCACATGGCTTTCGGCCGCGGCGGACCGCACATGTGCCTCGGCAACGCGCTCGCCAGGCTCGAGATCCGGATCATGTTCGAGAACCTCCTGCCACGCATCTCTTCGATGACGGCGACCGGTGAGGTCTCGCGATTGCGCAGCAACTTCGTCAACGGCATCAAGCGGTTCCCCGTGCGCGTCGAGCTCGCTTAGTATCGCGCCATGACCCCGATCCCCCAGCCTCCCGAGCCTCACGAGATTTGGGGCGATGAATCTGAGATCGTGCGGCTCGCTATCGACTGGACAGCGAGCCGCGTCGTGAGACACACCGATCCGCTCTCGAGCGCGCACTCCGCGACCGAGCTCGCGGCCCTCGCTGGCCCGACGATCGTTCCCGGCGGAATCGGCGGGCGCGAGGCCTTGCGCATTTTCGACGAGATTCTCGAGCCCGCGACTCGCTCGCAAGATGACCCGCTCAACCTTGCCTACATTGCGGCGGCCCCGACTCGAGCGGCCGTGGCCTTCGATCTCGTGACGAGCGCAGCGAATATCTTCGGCGGGCTGTGGGAGGCCGGCGCGGGCGGCATTTTCGCCGAGAACGAAGCCCTCGCGTGGATCGTCGACCTTTTGGGGTGGCCCGAGGGAGCGGGTGGATGCTTCGTCTCGGGTGGCACGTCAGGAAACCTTTCGGCGCTCATGACGGCTCGAGAAACCGCAAAGACTCGTCGCGGCGGCAGGCCGCCGGGAGGCTGGCAGCTCGCGTGCACGTCGAACGCACACTCCTCGATCAACTCGGCCGCGCGAGCACTCGAGCTCGAGATCGTCGACGTGCCGATCGACGCGATAGGGCACTTGACGGGCCCGGCCTTTCGCGAGGTTCTGCAACAGCATCCCGACGTGTGCGTCGTTGTCGCTTCCGCGGGCACGACCAATGAGGGAATCGTCGACGACTTGCGCGACGTCGCCGAGGTCTGCCGCGAATTTGGAGTGTGGATGCACGTCGACGGTGCATACGGTGGTGCCGCCCTCACGGCCCCGAGCGTGCGAGCCCTGTTCGACGGAATCGAGCTCGCGGACAGTTTCATCGTTGACCCGCACAAGTGGCTATTTGCGCCTTACGACTGCTGCGCGCTCGTGTATCGCGAGCCAGCTCTCGCGCGCGCGACGCACGCGCAACACGCGAGTTACCTCGACCACGTCGACCGCGACGTGTGGAATCCGAGCGAACTCGCGTTGCACCTCTCGCGCCGCGTGCGGGGACTCCCGTTGTGGTTCAGTCTCGCGACTCACGGAACGGACAAGTACCGAGACGCCGTCGAGAAGTGCCTTGCGACCTCAAGGGAAGTCGCGGAGTCGATCCGGGCATCCGACCACTTGAAGCTCGTGCGAGAACCCGAGTTGTCCGTTCTGCTCTTCGAACGACCGGGGTTCACGGATGCGCAATACGACTCGTGGTCGCGGGAGCGAGCACGGCGCGGCACGATTCTGTGCGTGCCAACGAGGTGGCACGACCGCACGGTTTCGCGGCTCGCGTTCGTGAATCCAGACACCGAGTCGAGCCGAGTGGTCGACGCGCTCGATACGCTCCGCTAAACGGGCGTGCGGCTCGGCGAGCAACAGGCGTTAGCCGGGCAGTCTCGCGACGCGGTCGAGGAAGGCATCCACAAGCTCGTTCGTGCGCTCGATCGCGGCGGCCTCTTCGGCGCGAGTGTGAGCAAGCAAGGCGCTTGGGTTTTGACCGTCGGCCTCGACCTCTTCTTTGCCCCCCTCGTCGAGCCACCCGGTGAGACTCTCACCGGTAAGTTCGGGGTGGAATTGCACCGCGAGGCTTCGACCAAACGTGAATGCTTGCGACGCGACCGAGTTGCGAGCAATCTCTGTCGCGCCCTCGGGAACCGTCCATCGGTCGTAGTGAAACTGAAACCACGGACCGGGCGCGATGAGGCTCGAGTCATCGGAGTGAATCGCTGTCCACCCAATCTCGGGCTTGCTCGAGCGCGAGACCGTTCCGCCGAGAGCGCGCGCCATGAGTTGCCCCCCAAAGCAGATTCCGAAGACGGGGATGTCGCGGTCAATCGCCTCGCGAACCCACGCGATTTCGGGCAAAAGCCAATTGCCGATACACGCGTCGTCCCACGCGCCCCACGGGGCGCCCATGGGAACGATGAGGTCGTATTGGTCGAGGTCGGGAAACTCGAATCCGATGTTGGGCGAGGTGAAGTCTTGCTCCCCGACCACCGTGATTTCGTCGACGTCGAAGCCACGATCGCGAAGCCGCTGCGAGACTGGGCCCGTCGGGCTGACATGATCGTGCTGCACAAAGAGGGCTCGCATCGGTCTAGTATCTCACTAATCGTTCATGGCCGAACGACTTTGGTTTAGCGGAGGAAAAATGAGTACCGACGTAGCTGCTCTCCAGTCACGACTTCACGCCGAGGGCATCGATGTGCTCCGGCTCGTCTTTCCCGACCTGCTCGGAATGACGCGCTCGAAAGACCTCCTTGTAAGCCAACTGGCACTCGCGAAGAGCCCCACGTTCTGCCAAGGGGTGTGGGTCACGACGACTCAAGGCGGCGTGCTCGATGGCAACGACATCATGTCGACGGGCTTGCCAGACCTCATCACGCGAATCGACGAAAGCACGCTCACGAAGATGCCGTGGGAGCCCGGCGTTGCGATGGTCGTTGCCGATGCTTTCAACCCGGACGAATCGCCGAGCGAGCTCGCCCCCCGGTCCGTGCTGCGCCACGTGATCGACCAATACGCCGCGATTGGGCTCACTCCCATCGTTGGCCCCGAACTCGAGTTCTACATCGCCTCGGCAACGGAAGACGGCTGGGAGCGCGCAATTTCGCGCACAGGTCGCGTGTACACGACGGGCACGTGGGTCGACCCTGATGGCACGTTCTTGCACTTGATCCGCATGCTCGACCAAATGGACATCGGCGTGTTCGCGGGTAATCACGAATTCAGCCCGTCGCAGTACGAAATCAACCTGTGGCACGGCGAGGCGCTGCGCGCCGCCGACCGAACCTTCTTGTTCAAGACGGCCGTGAAAGACATCGTCGCTCGCGCCGGCAAACTCGCAACGTTCCTCGGTAAGCCGTGGAGCGATGAGGGCGG
>JANNCX010000268.1:0-2433 GCA_031387145.1 Salinibacterium sp. | reverse complement strand
AGGGTAAGGCCACCGACCTTCTGTCCGACCGCATTGACTATGTCGTCAAGTTCAACGGCGGCAACAACGCGGGGCACACCGTGGTCATCGGCGATCAGAAGTACGCGCTGCATTTGTTGCCGTCGGGCATCCTGACGGAAGGCGTCGTGCCCGTCATCGCCAATGGTGTCGTGATCGACATCGAAGTACTCTTCGACGAACTCACCGCGTTAGCGAGTCGGGGAGTGGATGTCTCGAAGCTCGTCGTGAGCGCGAACGCTCACGTCATTACGCAATACCACCGCACCCTCGATAAGGTCACGGAGAGGTTCCTCGGGTCCCGCCAGATCGGCACCACCGGACGGGGGATCGGACCGGCCTATGCCGACAAAATCAATCGCGTGGGCATCCGGATCCAGGATTTGTTTGACGAAAACATTCTTCGTCAAAAGGTTGAGGGCGCGCTTCACGTCAAGAACCACTTGCTCGTCAAGATCTACAACCGCCGGGCAATAGCGGTCGACGAAATCGTCGCGGACCTGTTGAGCTACGCCGAGCGGCTGCGCCCCATGGTCGCCGACACGGGACTCTTGCTCAACCAAGCGCTCGACGCGGGTAAGACCGTCGTGTTCGAGGGCGGTCAAGCGACAATGCTCGACGTCGATCACGGCACCTACCCCTTCGTCACCTCGTCGAGTTCGACGAGTGGAGGCGCGGCCACAGGTTCTGGCGTCGCGCCGAACCGGCTCACCCGTGTCATCGGCATCGTCAAGGCGTACACGACGCGCGTCGGCGCAGGACCATTCCCGACCGAGTTGAACGACGAGTCGGGCGAGTTCTTGCGCGCGAAGGGGTTCGAGTTCGGAACGACCACGGGGCGCCCGCGTCGCACGGGTTGGTATGACGCGCCCATCGCGCGTTACTCGGCGCGAATCAACGGCGTCACCGACTTCGTCTTAACGAAGCTCGACGTGCTCACGGGTCTCGAAACGATTCCCGTGTGCGTCGCGTACGACGTCGAAGGAGTCCGTGTCGAAGAGGTGCCGGTCTCTCAATCGGACTTCCACCACGCCGTGCCGATCTACGAGAACTTCCCGGGCTGGAGCGAAGACATCACGGGAGTGCGCGACTTCGACAAGCTGCCGAAGAACGCGCAAGCCTATGTGCTCGCCCTGGAGGCCATGAGTGGCTCACGAATATCGGCTATTGGGGTCGGCCCCGACCGCGAAGCGATCGTTGTGCGACACGACCTGATCGGTTAGTTGAACCAGGCAACTGCCGTCAGGTAGCCGAGCGTTACGGCTCCGACCGTTAGTCCCAGAGCGAGCGCCCAGTCGCCGAAGGTCGGCGCTACCGACCCTTCGGGGTTTGGCTCCTTGGGTGACATGAGCGCGCGTCGAGCGGACTCTCCCTCGTAGAACTGTTTGCCGCTAGCCGAGAATTGTCCGACGAACACCCGCTGCGGACTCCCGCGCAACTCGAGCACGAGTGGCACGAGACCCATCACAACGAACATCGCTCCGATGATGAGGCCGATGATGTCTTGACCGAAGATGAAGGCAGAAAGGAACGCTCCGCCGAGTCCAACGAACAAAATCGGCCACGCCCATGTGGTGAGCGGCGTGCCGAATCCTCGAGCGAAGAACGTTGAAATGGCGACTGCGCCGAGTCCGCCCCAAATGCTCACGGGCGCGAACCACGCGTTGTCGGGGCACTCGACGGCGATGTCGTACGGCCCCCCGCTCGCGCATGAGCCGCCGAGTGACATAACCACGAGGCTCACTTGCAACAGAAGGCTGAAGCACAGCGCGAAGAGAAACCACGCGGCGGCCGAGCCGGCGATGCGAACGAGGGCCGAGTCACGCCAAGTTGCCGTCATGGGGCAACTGTAGTCTTGCCGAATGCCCGCGACTCGCCCCGAACGCCGCGTTCTCGAGGGGCGGTTCATCCGACTCGAGCCGCTTGTCGACGACGACCTCCCCGCCTTGTACGACGCAATCGGTTCGCGCGAGGTCTTCGCGGGCGGCTGGGGCGGGGGCCTTGCGGCGCATCGAGCGACGCGAGCTGAATTCGTAGAATTCGCCCGCGGCTACTTCAGCTGGGAGTCGGGCAACCCTTATGCGATCCGGCTTCGAGGCGGGGCGGATGACTCGGCGCTGGTTGGAACATCCACGATGGCTGACTTCGACGAAGCCACCGAGCGCACGCACATCGGATGGACTGCATACGACCCAAGAGTGTGGGCGACCGCCGTGAACCCCGAGGCCAAGTTGCTCATGCTGACCGAGGCCTTCGACCACGGCTTTGGCCGCGTCAAGCTTCAAGCGGATGCCCTCAACGACCGGTCACGCGCAGCGATCCTCAAACTCGGGGCGACGTTCGAGGGAATCGTACGACGAGACCGACTCCGTGCGGACGGAACATGGCGCGACGCCGCGGTGTATTCCGTGCTCG
>JANNCX010000380.1:0-2393 GCA_031387145.1 Salinibacterium sp. | reverse complement strand
CCGACCCAGCGCAGCTGGGTCGGCGCTGGCGTCGCAGAATCGCGATGCGATTCCCACAGCTCCAGCGCGCTACTCAACCCGCTAAACAATTATCGAACCGTCTCGAGCCCCAACTGGATGAGCTCGTCGATGAGCTCGGGATACGAGAGCCCCGACGCTTGCCAGCACTTGGGATACATCGAGATGGGCGTGAACCCGGGCATCGTGTTGAGCTCGTTGACAATGAACTCGTCGCCCGTGAAGAAGAAGTCGACGCGAGCGAGCCCCGAGCCGCCGATTGCCTCGAACGCGAGCGCCGCGAGTCGCTGCATCTCTTCTAGTTCGATTGCCGAAAGCGACGCGGGGCACACGAGCTCAGCCGCAGACGGATCGATGTATTTCGCTTCGAAGTCATAGAACTCGCGACCCGTCACGATGATCTCGCCCGCGACGCTCACACGAGTCGCGCCACCCGCGCGCCCAGACAGCACTCCACACTCGACTTCGCGGCCGACGACAGCGCTCTCGATGAGCGCCTTCGAGTCCTCAGCGAACGCGACGGTGAGTGCGGCATCCAAGTCGTCCAACGACGACACTTTTGTCACGCCCACCGACGACCCCGCGCGAGCGGGCTTCACGAAGAGTGGGAGGCCAAGCTCAATCACGCGACCGTGCCAGAGATCCCGATCAGACGCCCACGCGCCGGGCGTCACGGTGACCCAGGGGGCGACACTCACACCCGCGGCTTCGAGGGCCGTCTTGGTGAAGTGCTTGTCCATTCCGAGGGATGACGCGAGCACTCCGTTTCCGACGTACGGGAGCCCGACGAGCTCGAGGAGGCCTTGAACCGTTCCGTCTTCGCCGAAGGGCCCGTGCAGGATGGGAAACACCACGTCGATCTCGCCGAGGGAGTGAGTCGCGCCAGCGGCATCCACATACGTCATCTCGCGCGTTGAAGCGGATGTTGGCCACTGCACCCTAGTGCCGTTATCGGTCACGACGGGCATCGCGTTCGGGTCCATCCGGAAGGCTGCCGCGTCGTCGGCTTGAAGCGTAAAGGCTCCGTCGCGCGAGATGCCGATCGGGATCACGTCGTACTTCGAGCGATCGATCGCGGAGAGCACGCCGCCCGCGGTCGCGCAGCTGATCGTGTGCTCCGAGGACCGACCACCGAACAAGAGAGCGACCGTGAGCTTGGGCACTATTCCCCCTGAGGCAAGTCGTCAGTCGTGAGGTGCGGGGCGATATCCCGCGGATCCAGCGTACCGGCAAGCACTTCGGCGACCTGGCTTACGATCGGCATCTCGACGCCCTTCGCGAGCGCGAGTTCGAGCACGGGAGCGACCGACGAGAGACCTTCCGCGGTCTGGTTCATTTGCTTGATGACTTCGGCGTAGCTATAGCCCTGCCCGAGCAAACGACCCGCGGTGTTGTTGCGCGAGAGCGACGACTCGCACGTCGCGATGAGGTCTCCGAGACCAGCGAGACCAGCGAGAGTCTCGGCCCGGCCACCATATGCGACGGCAAAGTCAGTCATCTCGGCGAGTCCGCGCGTGATGATCGAGGCTTTCGTATTCTCGCCGTAGCCGACCCCGTCGACGATTCCAATCGCGACCGCGATGAGGTTCTTGAGTATCCCGCCGAACTCCGTGCCGATGACATCAGTGTTCACGAATGACCGGAAATACGGGTTCGTCGCCGTCATCGCCACGATCGTCGCGGTCTCGAGGTTCTCTGACGAGACCACCGCGGCAGTCGGCTGCTCCTTTGCGATCTCTAGGGCGAGATTGGGGCCGGATACCACGGCCACCCGTTCCCCGTCGATCCCGAGCTCTTGGCGAATGACCTCGCTCATACGCGAGCCCGTGCCCTTTTCCACGCCCTTCATGAGCGAAATGATGATCGCCGTGGGCGGAATGAGCTCGCGCACTATGCGCAAATTCTCGCGCAGTGATTGTGACGGCACCGAGAGGTAAACCTGTTCGACTCCCTCGAGCACTTCGGGCAGGCTCGAACTCGCCCACAGGCCACGCGGGAGGTTGATGCCCGGCAGGTAGTCACTGTTTCTCTTGGACTGCGAGATTTCGCGAGCGAGTTCCGGGCGTCGTGCCCAGAGCGCAACATCCGATCCGCCGTCGGCGAGGATCTTTGAAAAGGTTGTTCCCCACGAACCTGCGCCGAGCACGGCGACCTTGCGTGCAGCTGGCTCGCTCAAAACTTGCCGATTTCGCTCTGGCCGTGCTTCGACGGGTCCCATCGTTTGAGCGGCGGATTCTCGCCCCGAAGCTCCGCGACGAGCGCCGTGATTTCGTTCATAAGCTTCTCCGTTGCTTGAGCGAGAACCGCTGAGTCGAGGGTCTTGCCGGCAAACTCGCTCACGTCGAGCGGGGTTCCGAATCGGATGTGTACAGTCT
>JANNCX010000360.1:0-3395 GCA_031387145.1 Salinibacterium sp. | reverse complement strand
GACGCCTGGCAGTCCCTCGAGATGCAGCTTCAGGCTCTTCTCGGTGAGGTCGCTACCGATGAGTTGGAGCGCGCGTTCCGCCGGCGCGAGGGCGCTTGGCTGCTTCGTTGCGTTCACCTAGCAAGTGTAGCGACAGGCCGTCGATTCACGCCGTCGAGTTCTCACCCTCCTCGAGATGCGCCGACCACGCCGAACCCCAATCGCGATCCCAATGTGCCCAGTCAACGGGATGCCCGCGCAGGAGCTCTTCGAGCTGATCGAGGTTTGTCAGCCAATCCGCACGCACGCGCGCCGCGAACACGGGTTCGATCGCGGCTTCGACCGTCACACGCACGCGCGTGCTCGTGCCGCGGTTTCCGCCCGGGAACTCCGCGAGTTCGAACCACAAGCGCCCCATCGGAAGTGTGTCGATCGTCAAACGATCTGGCGAGTGCATGTCAACAATCGTGCCGATCATGGGCGCGACCGTCGGACGGTGCCGCCACTCGACGCGGAATTCTCCACCAATCTCGGGCGCGATTCGCGCGTCACCGAGCCAGCCCGACATGAGTTCGGCGTCAACGAAGGCATCCCACACGATCACCGTCGGGAACTCAATGTCACGCACGAAAACCAACGGAAAAGTATCCATCAGACACAGGATATTCTTCTCGCATGACGAGTACGAGTAGTTCCGCGACTGCCCCCCGCCGCATGATCGTTTCCTTCTGGGTGGCCACGTGGGTGGCGTCCCTTATCGTTCCCTCGCTGTGAGCGCTGTCGCAGCGCATGCCCCCGAGCTAGCGCTCGCGGTAGACCTCGGCGGAACGAAGGTCGAAGCCGCTCTCGTCAATGCTCACGGTGAGCTGATTGAGGCGAGCCGCTTTCGCGCGCCGACGGGCCGGACCGCCTCAAGCGAAGAACTCGCTGAGTCGGTCGACTCGGTAGTGTCGCAAGCCCTGGCGGCACTTCCCCCTCACGCTGAGCTCATCGGAGTCGGGATTGGCAGTGCTGGGCCGATCACGGTCGACGCTGGTCTCGTTTCGCCGCTCAATCTTCCGCAATGGCGCGACTTCGCACTTCGGGATCATGTCGCCCGACTCGTTCCCGGAGTTGCCGTGGTGCTTCGCATGGACGGTGAGTGCATCACGATTGCTGAACACTGGGTCGGCGCAGCGCAAGGAGAGAACAACCTCATGGGGATGGTCGTCTCGACCGGCATTGGTGGCGGGCTCATTCTCGGCGGTGCTGCCGTCGCGGGGCCTTCGGGCAACGCGGGGCACGTTGGCCACATCGAGGTGGGCGGATTCGACGACGCTTGTGGTTGCGGCGGAACTGGCTGCGTCGAGGCTGTCGCTTCTGGCCCCAAGACAACCGCGTGGGCGCAATCGCAAGGCTGGACCGGTACGACAGGCGAGGACCTCGCGGCGAGCTATGCAGCGGGCGATGAGATTGCTATTGCGGCAGTCAAACGATCTGGGCTCGCTATTGGCCAGGCGATTGCGTCGGCCACGTCTCTCTTAGATCTCGACGTGGTAGCGATCGGCGGCGGCTTCTCACACGTCACTCCCGATCTTTTCGACTTCGTGCGCCAAGCCATCGCGGCTCGCGCCACATTCCCGTTCGTCACAAAAGTGCGAGTGATTCCCTCGGCACTCGGCGGCGATGGCCCACTCATCGGTGCCGCCGCGCTCATTCATCGAGCCGCCGTCGCTTCCTAAAGATCCTTCGGCTTGACTCCGAGAACGGCCCGAATCTGCTTCTCGTCGGCCGACATGTTTTCGGCGAGTTCATCGGCACCCGAGAACTTGCGCATGCCGCGAATGAACTTCACGAACTCGACCTCCACTGTCGATCCGTAGAGATCGAGCGACTGATCGATCGCGTGAGCTTCGACTTGCTTGTCTGGAATGCCCTCGAAGGTTGGATTATTCCCGACCGATACGGCTGCGGGGTACCTCTCGCCATCAACCACGAGAAACGCCGCATATACGCCGTCAGCGGGAATGTACCCCTCGACGTCTCGCGACAGGTTCGCGGTCGGATACCCAAGCGCGCGACCACGTTGAGCCCCGGGCACGACGACCGATCGGATGCTCGGCGCGCTCCCAAGCAGCTCGGCCGCTTGTTCGATCTTGCCCTCAGCGAGAAGCTCTCGAATCCAGGTCGACGATGCGCGCCGAGAACCACCGGGCGCGACATCCGCGATCACGACGACCTCGAATCCGTGGGTCTTACCGAGCTTCTCGAGTAGCTCGACAGTCCCTGCGCCGTGGTTGCCGAAGCGGAAGTCTGACCCGACAAGCACGATGTGCGCGTGCAGAGCATCCACAAGGATAGAGCGCACGAAATCTTCAGCACTGAGCGCGCTGAAGTCGTGATCAAACGCGACGGTTAGTGTCGCCTGGACTCCAGCACTTTCGAGCAAATCGAGCTTTTGCGCGAGACTCACGAGAGAAGCGGGGCACTCATTCGGTCGAAGCAAGCTCAGCGGATGCCGATCAAAGGTCACAACGGCCGCGACGAGTCCTTTCGAGCCCGCGACAGCGCGCAACTGCTCGATCACGGCTCGGTGGCCGCCATGTACTCCATCGAACTTGCCGATCGTCACGGCGCTCGGTCCGAAGTCCGCGGGAACCTCGGCGGTGGAGGTGAACCTCAACACGCTATGCGTCCTCTCGCGCGGGGCGGTTTTTCGACAACCACACGAGCCCGAGCACGGGTAGAACGAGCGGAATGAAGAGATAGCCGCGCCCGAAGTACGACCATACGGTGTCGGCGGGAAGCAAGTCAGGGCGAAGAAGGCTCAGGGTGCCGACGGCGAGAACGCCAGCGAGCTCAATCGTGATCGCTACCCACGCGACTCGGTACCACGCGACTCCCGGCTTTATGAGCGCGACGGTAGCCACGATGTAAATGATGCCGGCGAGTGCTGACAAGGCGTACGCGATCGGCGCGACGTCAAACTTCGTGACGAGTTGAAACACTGAGCGCGCGGTTGCCGCGAGCGCAAGTATCGCGTACACGGCAATGAGCACTCGGCCGACGCCAATCGCGCGCGAGGACTGGAGGTTGGTTGACATCGGTACAACTTTAGGCGACCTGAACGAACCAGATTTGCGTCATACGGAACACCATGACCGAGACAGCGAGACTCGCGACTCCGAGGATGACGGTGCTCCACTTCGAGCGTTCGACAAGTGCCCAGAACACCGCCGCCGGCGGGATCAGGATTGCAGTGATCAAGTACACCCAATACTCGATGAGACTTCCCGTCGGGGTATTTCCGACAAGCGGTGCGACAATCGAAATAACCAATTGCACGAGCAGCAGCACCGCGACGATCGCGGTCGCGCCGAGCGTGTAGTCGCTCGGGATGCGCCCGGCGAATCCGAGCAACACGCAAGCGAGCCCCG
>JANNCX010000340.1:0-3279 GCA_031387145.1 Salinibacterium sp. | reverse complement strand
GCCTTCGTGATGAGCAGCTCGGTGACGCGCACGTTGTGAACGCTTCCGTCGTACTTGACCCACGCGACGGTCTGGCCCTTCTTGATCGTGCCGTTGAAGACACGCAAGAGCGCTAGGCGACCAAGGAACGGGCTCGCGTCGAGGTTCGTAACGTGGGCTTGAAGAGGGTGCTCGTCGTCGTACGTCGGCGCGGGAATATGCTTGATGATCGCGTCGAAGAGCGGCTCAAGGTCGTCGTTGTCTGGCAGCGAACCGTTCTCGGGCTTGTTCCAGCTTGCGGCACCATTGCGGCCAGAAGCGTAGACAACGGGAACATCGAGCACGGCGTCGAGGTCGAGGTCAGGAAAGTCATCGTGCATGTCGCTCGCGAGACCGAGGAGCAGGTCTTGGCTTTCGGAGACGACTTCGTCGATGCGGGCATCCGGTCGGTCGGTCTTGTTGACGAGAAGCACGACCGGCAGCTTGGCCTCGAGAGCCTTGCGCAACACGAAGCGCGTTTGCGGCAGCGGTCCCTCACTCGCGTCAACGAGCAGCACAACACCGTCGACCATCGAGAGGCCGCGCTCGACCTCCCCGCCGAAGTCGGCGTGGCCGGGGGTGTCGATCACGTTGATCGTGATGGGACCGTCCGTTGCGTGCAAGCCCTTATACGAAATCGCCGTGTTCTTGGCGAGAATCGTGATGCCCTTCTCGCGCTCGAGGTCGTTGGAGTCCATGGCGCGCTCTTCGAGGTGAGCGTGCTCGGCGAACGAGTTAGTCTGGCGAAGCATCGCGTCAACAAGGGTCGTCTTGCCATGGTCGACGTGAGCGACAATCGCCACGTTGCGCAAGTCTGAGCGTGTGGCGATTGCCATAGCATGTTCCTTCTAGTTGAGGCCTTTCGAGGCCTTGGAGGCTGAGCGGTTCTCTCGCCGCTCGCGCTGCGCAATTGGATCAGGCAGCGGCACGGCAGCGATAAGTCGCTGGGTGTAAGGGTCTTTGGGGTGTCGCAGGATCTCGTCTCTCGTGCCCTGCTCCACTAGTCTACCGCGATGCATGACGGCAATCCTGTGCGCGAGGATATCGACGACCGCGAGGTCGTGACTCACGAAGAGGCACGCGAATTGCAGTTGCTCCTGAAGTTCTTGCAGCAGGTCGAGGAATCGCGCTTGAACCGAGACGTCGAGCGCGCTCGTGGGCTCGTCCGCGACGAGCAATTCGGGCGTGAGAGCGAGCGCGCGAGCGATTCCCACGCGCTGGCGCTGGCCACCGCTCAACTCGTGCGGGTACCGGTTGCGATAGTTCATAGGTAGTTCCACTTGCGCGAGAAGTTCTTCCACGCGCCGATCGAGCGCTTTGCCCTTTGCTTCGCCCGCAAGGAAGAGGGGCTCTCCGATTGACTGGCCGATGGGCATCCGCGGGTTCAAGCTCGATCCCGGGTCTTGAAACACGATGCCGGTCTTGCGACGCAGCGGCCGCAAGTCTTTGAGTTTCGCGACCGAAATGTCGTGGCCGACGACAGTCAGGGTTCCCTCGGAGATGGGAAGCAAGCCGACGGATGCCCGCCCGAGAGTCGTCTTGCCGGAGCCCGACTCACCCACGAGCCCGAGGATCTCGCCCGGGTAGATCTCGAGACTGATGTTCTCTGCCGCGCGGAACGCGGGAACGCGCCCACGCTTGGGGTAGTCGATCGCGACGTTGTCGAACTTGAGCACTGGCGTGCGCTTTTCGACGCGGTTCGCCGGCTCCTGCTCGTTGATTTGAAGCGCCGCGCTGCCCAAGTGAGGCACGGCCGCGAGGAGCGACTTCGTGTACGCCGCTTGAGGATTGGTAAACACGTCAACGACCGTGCCTGCTTCGACGCCGAGTCCGTCCTTCATGACGAGAATGTTGTCCGCGAGGTCTGCGACGACACCCATGTCGTGAGTAATGAGGATGATCGCGCTGTCGAGCCTCGCGCGCAAACTGCGCAACAAATCGAGAATTTCGGCTTGCACGGTGACGTCGAGAGCCGTGGTTGGTTCGTCCGCGATGAGCAGCACGGGGTCGCACGAGATCGACTGCGCGATCATCGCGCGCTGGCGCTGGCCACCCGACAATTGGTGCGGGAACTTGCGGAACGCGATCTCGGGGTCGGGCATTTCGACCATCGTGAGCAATTCGAGCGCGCGCGCTTTCGCTTGCGCCGGATTGAGGTCGAAGTGCGATCGCAATGCCTCGACGATTTGAAAGCCGATCGTGTAAACGGGGTTGAGCGCCGTCATGGGCTCTTGAAAAATCACGGCGATCTGGTTGCCCCGGACTTCGCGCAACTCGCGCTCCGGGATGCCTCGAAGCTCACGACCGAGCAGCTTAATTGAACCGCTTACCTTTGCGTTGGCGGGCAGAAGGCCCAAGAGCGCCATCGAACTCGAGCTCTTGCCCGACCCCGACTCGCCAACGATTGCAAGCACTTCGCCGCGCTTGACCGTGTAGTTGAGGTCGATCGCGGCGGGGTAGAAGACGCCGTCGACCCAGAAGTCAACGCCGAGCCCAGTAACCTCGAGAACGGTTTCGGGAGTGAGCGTTTTTGCGGCGGTCACGAGTTGCCCTTCGGTGTGTTCATGAAACATTCGGTGTGGTCTGGGAAGCTTGCAGCATGCGCTTCGCCCCGACCACCTTTCGTCCTGCCTTCGGGCGCGGACTCAGTATCGTAATCGCGGCCATCGCGCTCGCCGGATTGGTTGGCTTGGTGGTCGGAGCCGAGTGGCTTGCGCTTGTTCGATACGGCTGGGCGTTCTTGCTCGTGGGCTTCGTTGGCTTCGCTTTGTTCTGGATGCCGAGGCTCGACATCACGGAGCAAGAAGTCACCGTGCGAAACGTCTTCACGACCGAGCACGTGCCGTGGCACTCGATCGAACGCATCGACACGAAGTACGCCTTGACGCTCTACACGGACGCGCGCAAGATCACGGTGTGGGCGAGCCCCGCTCCCACTCGGTACGCGGCTCAAGTGGGCGCCACGGGCGATGCTCGACTCGCTGCATCCGTCGCAGGCACCAACCCGCGCCCGGGCGATCTGCTCGATACGCAAAGCGGAGCGGCGGCCTTCGTGATCCGCCGCCACCTGGACGACTTGCGCGAAGACAACCTGCTGATCGTGACCGGAGCGGATGCCGCGATCGTTCGCCGCGACATCCACTGGTCCACGATCGCTGGCCTCGCGGCCCTCACGCTCGCGACGCTTTTGGGTGGGGCTCTCTAGCCGCATCAGCTGTCCTTCGGCGGTGGCGGAGAGTCGCCGGCGCTGTGGGGCGCGGC
>JANNCX010000309.1:0-5248 GCA_031387145.1 Salinibacterium sp. | reverse complement strand
ACAGCACCGTGATAGGCGTGTACGAACCCGCGATGAGCAAGAAGATGTTTGCGTGGTCAGCGCGCTTGAGCAGCACGCGTGTGCGCTCGCTCCACGTGAACCGGTGGTAGACGGCGGATACTCCAAACAACAAGAGCGATGACGCGACGAACACCGAAGAACTGATTTTTGCGGCGGCACCGTCGGCCGCGACGATCAGGATGACGCCGAGCGCGATCGCAAGCGGAAAGGTGCCCGCGTGAATCCAGCCGCGCCATGTTGGCTTTGCATCGGCCACCTGGAAACTGATCGTGTCTTCGAGGAGGGGGAGGTTGGGAAGCTCCGCAGCTGGCTCTCGATCAACGGCCAATTCGGCTTCGGTCTCGGTATGACGCTCGTTCATGGCGCAAGTTTACGTGAGCCGTGCGGATAGCCAGCCGTGAGTGCGCTTTGGGCTAGCGTAGGCGTGTGAAAGAGCGCGACGTTCCACTGGGTCGGGGGCTGCTGTATGGCCTCTACCAAAAGCGCTTGCGCAGGCTTCTCGCCGATCAAGACTTGCCCAACCACGTCGCGATGATCATCGATGGAAACCGCCGTTGGGCGAAGCTCCGTGAGCTCGAGACGGCAGCTCATGGACACCGAGCGGGTGCCGCGAAGTACCGCGAATTTCTTGAGTGGTGCGACGATTTGGGCATTTCGGTCGCGACCCTCTACCTGCTCTCGACCGACAATCTCACGGGTCGCACGAAGGAAGAGCTCGACGGGCTATTCGAGATTATTGGCGATCTCGCCGAAGATCTCTCGCACTTCAGAAATTGGCGGGTGCAACACGTCGGATCGACGGATGGCCTTCCGCCGCACCTCGTGAAGCAATTGACCGAGGCGGTCGAACGAAGCGCGACAAACACCGGGCTGCACGTCAATCTCGCGATTGGCTATGGAGGGCGGCGCGAGATATCGGACGCGATGCGCAGCATCGTGCACAGTCACGCGAGCGATGGCGGAACGCTCGACGCGCTCGCCGACATCCTCACGCCCGAATTAATCGGCGAGCACTTGTACACGGGCGGCCAACCCGACCCCGACCTCGTCATCCGCACGTCGGGGGAGCAGCGGATTAGCGACTTCATGTTGTGGCAAAGCGCCCACAGCGAGTTCTACTTCATGGAGGCCCTCGGGCCCGATCTTCGCGAAGTCGACTTCTTACGCGCGCTTCGCGACTTCGCGCGCCGCCAACGCAGATTTGGTCAATGACGAACCTGCGGTGTGTCGCATGCGGCAAGCTCGATGTGAGCGCTTAGCGTCAAGTCATCAGGTATGGCGCCTGATCGAGACGGCCACGTAAGTTCGCCTCGCAAGGTGTTTTTACATAACACAACCGGCCGTCTTCGCAGACTGGATCCGGGGGCAAAGTCCTCGGGGATGGAGTGCACGTGGCCGAGACAGCCCAGCCGAACCTGAAGAAGAACGAGTCAGGAACGGGGGGTGCGGCAAGCAGTCAGGCGCAGCGCACTTACGTTCTTGATACATCGGTTCTGCTTTCGGATCCCAAAGCGGTCTTCAGGTTCGCTGAACACGATGTGGTTTTGCCCGTCATCGTCATCACGGAACTCGAAGCCAAGCGGAACGATCCAGAGATCGGTTACTTCGCCCGCCAGGCACTGCGCAATCTCGACGAATTGCGGGTTCTACACGAGCGGCTCGACTTTCCCATAACGGTCGGTGACGGTGGCTCGCTTCGCGTCGAACTCAATCACTCCAACATGTCGGTTTTGCCGTCGGGCTTGCAGCTCGGTGACAACGACTCGCGCATCCTCGCTGTCGCGCTCAATCTCGCAAACGACGGAATCGCCGTCACCGTCGTCTCGAAAGACCTTCCCTTGCGCGTCAAGGCAGCGTCGATCGGTTTGGCTGCCGAGGAGTACCGTGCCGAACTTGCCGTTGACTCCGGCTGGACTGGCCAGGCCGAGATCGACTTGAGCTCGGAGCAAATGGCACAGCTCTACGACAACGAGCAATTGCACTCGCGCGCCGTGGAGGATCTCGCGATCAACACGAGCCTCATAATCCACTCTGATCGGGGATCAGCTCTCGGTCGAGTCTCGGGGCGCGGCGAGCTCAAGCTCGTTCGTGGCGACCGCGACATCTTCGGACTACACGGCCGCTCGGCGGAACAGCGGCTTGCCATCGACCTCTTGCTCGATCCCGAAGTTGGCATTGTTTCGCTCGGCGGTCGAGCCGGCACTGGCAAGTCGGCGCTCGCCTTGTGTGCTGGGCTCGAGGCGGTGCTTGAGAAGCAACAACACCGCAAGATCATGGTGTTCCGTCCGCTCTATGCCGTCGGTGGGCAAGAGCTCGGATTCCTTCCTGGCGACGCGTCGGAGAAGATGAATCCGTGGGCGCAAGCCGTGTTCGACACTCTCGGGTCGGTCGTCTCGCAAAACGTGCTCGACGAAGTGATCGAGCGCGGATTGCTCGAGGTGTTGCCCCTCACGCACATTCGTGGGCGCTCACTGCACGATGCATTCGTAATTGTGGATGAGGCCCAATCCCTCGAGCGCAACGTGCTTCTCACGGTGCTCAGCCGCATCGGGCAGAACTCTCGCGTTGTACTCACCCACGATGTTGCCCAGCGGGACAACTTGCGCGTCGGTCGACACGACGGCGTGGCATCCGTCATCGAATCACTCAAGGGCCACGCGCTCTTTGCGCACATCACTCTCACGAGGTCTGAGCGATCGGCGATCGCGGCTCTCGTCACCGAGATGCTGGAGTCCAACGAGATCGCTTGACATTAAGTCAAATTGTTACCGCGAGAGCGTCAAACCGTGGATGCTTTCGCGTTAGACGACGTACTCTCGACATGTGGGTTCGTTGTTTGGAATTCTGGCGCTCTCGCTAGGACTGCTTCTCGTGTGGGGCGTCTTCGCGCCTCGCGCACAGTGGCGCGCCCTCGCCGCATGGAGTGTGAGTGACCCGCACAAAAACGAGCCGGGTGGTGCCGCATACGGCTGGCGCCGGTTCATGTCGGCACTCGGCGCGCTCGGTCTCGCCACGGTCGTGATTGCTACGTCCACGGCGGGCCTATTCGACGTCAAGCGAACGATACCCGAGCCCTCCATTATTCAAACCATGTGGGGTTCGCCCGAGCCCGACGTCGTGAATCGCGTCGTAAAACCCAACGCTGCTCTACCCGTCGGACTCGTCGAGTTTGCCGTGCTCGACTACCAGCAGTTCGGTGACGAGGGGCTGCCCAACTACCTCGCGGCGCTCGACTACTACCAATACCTCGGCCAAGACGCTCCCTTAGGGTACATCGGGGGACTCCCCGATGTCGGGTACTCAGGCGCCGATCGCGCGGACCTCGTCGTGCACGTTCGAGGACCGATTCTGTGCATCCCCCGCGCAGCCGTTATTAGAGAGACGGAAGAGACCGTCCAGATTGCGATCTACTACGGACTGCCCAACGACCCCGCGGGCGCCCCTGTCGATCACACTGTCGGTTGCCCAGTGGACGCCACGCTCACAGCGTCATTGCTCATTCCGCTCGAATTGCGTGCGCCCGTCGGAGCCCGCACCGTGCAGACTCTCGAAGGAGCGGACCTCGCTCGAGTTCTCGTGCCGTTCGTGCCAGCGGACTAACTGCGCAGCTGGCCTAGCCCGGGCGCGTCATCGACATGACGTCGAGCGCCACGTCGAGTTGCTCGAGCGTGACTTCTCCGCGCTCAACAAAGCCCAAGTCGATGACGGCTTCGCGCACCGTCATGCCGTGCACGACCGAGTGCTTTGCGATTTTCGCGGCCGACTCGTATCCGATGATCTTGTTGAGTGGGGTCACGATCGCGGGGGACGATTCGGCTAGCGCTCGCGCGCGCACGAGGTTTGCCTCAAGGCCGTCGACGGTCTTGTCGGCTAGCGCGGTTGAGGAGTTGGCGAGAAGTCGAATCGACTCGAGAAGCGCAGTGCCCATGACGGGAATTGCGACGTTGAGTTCGAAGCTTCCGGATGCTCCAGCCCACGCGATCGTCGCGTCGTTGCCGATCACTCGCGCGCACACCATAAGCACGGCCTCGGGAATAACGGGATTCACCTTGCCGGGCATGATCGACGACCCGGGTTGCAGGTCGGGGATGTGCAATTCGCCGAGTCCCGTGTTGGGGCCGGAGCCCATCCAGCGGAGGTCGTTGCAAATCTTCGTGAGGCTCACGGCGATGACGCGCAGCGCACCAGACGCCTCGACGAGACCGTCGCGCGCGCCTTGCGCTTCGAAGTGGTCTAGTGCCTCGGTGATCGGGAGCTTCGAGTCGGCCGCGAGCACTTCAATGACGCGCTTCGGAAAGCCGAGGGGAGTGTTGATTCCCGTACCGGTCGCCGTGCCTCCCAGTGGCACCTCGGCGACGCGCGGGATCGTCGACATGATTCGGTCGATACCGAGTCGAATCTGGCGAGCGTAGCCAGCGAATTCTTGCCCGAGTGTCACAGGTGTGGCATCCATGAGGTGCGTGCGGCCGGCCTTGACAGCGTCTTTCCACAAAGCAGCCTTGACGTCGAGCGCAGCCGCGAGGTGTTCGAGCGCGGGGATCAAATCGCCGAGGAGTGCGCCCGTGACCGCGAGGTGCACCGAAGTCGGAAACACATCGTTTGAGCTTTGCGATGCGTTGACATGATCGTTGGGATGCACGGGCGCGCCGAGCGCGTCGCTCGCGAGTCGAGCGAGCACTTCGTTCATGTTCATGTTCGACGAGGTGCCCGAGCCGGTTTGGTACGTGTCGACGGGAAACTGGTCGTGGTGGTTACCCGCGATGAGCAGGTCTGCTGCACCAACTACCGCGCCAGCGATGGCCTTGTCGAGAATGCCGAGTTCGCCATTCACGATCGCGGCCGCGCGTTTGATTCGAGCGAGCGCGACGATTTGCGCTGGTTCGAGGCCCGACCCCGAGATGGCAAAGTTCTCGACCGCGCGCTGCGTTTGTGCGGCATACAGCGCATCGATCGGCACTCGAACTTCGCCCATCGTGTCGTGCTCGATGCGAAACTGCGGTTGCTGTGCGGCGGGGGTGCTCACGGCGCTGTGTGTCCTTTGCTTGAGGTCTTGGGCTTAGACCGAACCAACGATGACGTCAGGGACGGCTCGACCCTCGAGCAGGCGATAGTTCGCGCCCACTACTGCCAGCGTACCCGCGGCGATCGCGTCGCTAATAAGTTCAGACGCTTCGAGAAGCTCCGCAATCGTGTCACGAAGGTGCTCGCGGCCGACCTCTTGCGAATC
>JANNCX010000304.1:0-5866 GCA_031387145.1 Salinibacterium sp. | reverse complement strand
TCATGGCGGCGCGCGTCCGTCGCAATGAGAATGGGGCCTGTCGCACCCCACGCGATCGCGTCGTGGCTCACGACAGGCAGCACGCGAATGCCCGCGCCGAGCGCAAAGGTACGGGCCGCAGCGATTCCTACGCGCAAACCCGTGAACGGGCCCGGGCCCATGCCAGCCACGACACCGGTCAAGTCGGTTACAGCGACCCCCGCGGTATCGAGGCACGCGTGAATCAAGTCGCCGATCACTTCGGCGTGGCGCCTCGTGTCTGCAGACGAGTGCTCGACGTGGATGCCCGCAGGCGAGTCCACGATCGCAACACTCGTGCCAGCGGACGTGTCAATCGCAAGCAGCATTAACCCAGTCCCTCCACCGTGTGCCGTGAGCGGTGAGCATCACGACGCGCGGCTCGACCTCTGCTTGCTCATCGCCGCCGTGAGGGCGTTCGATGTCGATCTCGAGCCAGTCATCCGTTATTCCGTCAGTGAGACCGGCACCCCACTCGACAACGACAATCGACGATGCGAAGTCGACATCGAGGTCATCGAGCTCGACGGCGCTCGAGAGTCTGTACGCGTCGACGTGCACGAGGGGTGCACCATTACCGCGCGGGTGCGTTCGCGCCAAAACGAAAGTGGGCGACGTCACGGCGCCGCGCACGCCGAGAGCCACGCCGATGCCGCGCGTGAGGGTCGTCTTGCCCGCGCCGAGTTCGCCGTTGAGCAGCACGAGGTCGCCCGCGCGCAACTCACGCGCGAGGGATGCACCGAGTTCGGCCATCGCTTCTGGAGTGTCGACAATCACGCAACGTACCGGCGCTGCACTCGCGGGCCGATCCGCGTGATCATCTCGTACAAGATCGTGTCAGCGGATTTCGCCCAATCGTCGACCGACGGCACACCTGTTGCCCCCGAGTCACCGAAAATCACCGCTCGGTCGCCGGCAACCACGGCCGCGTCGCCGACGTCGACGACGAATTGATCCATCGCGACGCGGCCCGCTACGCGATACGTCACGCCGTTGATCGAGACGGGACCACGCCCCGACGCGTGGCGGGGGATCCCGTCGGCGTACCCGAGTGGCACGAGCGCGAGCGACGTCTCGGAGGTCGTGCGGTAGTCGAGGCCGTACGAGACTCCCGTGCCTGCCGGTACGCGCTTGACGCCCGCGATCGCCGCGCTCAAGGTCATCGCGGGCGTGAGGCCCAATGCCACGGCATCCATTGAGTCCGATGCCGCGAGCCCGTAGGCCCCGATCCCGAACCGCACGAGCGAGAACCGCGCTTCGGGCAAGCCGATGGCAGCTTCGGTCGCAGCGAGGTGCTCGAGCGGTGGCTCAAGGCGCGCAGCCCGTGCCGCGTCAAGCGCCCGATGGAACGTCGCGAGTTGGGCCGCATCTTCGACCGTGCCGGCATTCGCGAGATGACTCCACACGCCGCGCACGACGACCCGCCCTGCCGCTTCGTGCGCTGCGGCGGCGGCGAAGAACTCGGGCCACTCACTCTCGGGTGCGCCATTGCGGCCGAGACCCGTGTCGACTTTGAGGTGAACGAAAGCGCGGCCGGATGCCCGTGCAACCGCATCGAGCTGCGCGACGTAGCTCACCCCGAGGTCTATGCCCCGATCGATCGCGTCAGCGAAGGATGAAGCCGGCTCGTGCAACCACGCGAGCACGGGAGCCACGACGCCCGCTGCGCGCAACGCGAGCGCCTCGTCGAGGTCGGCGGTGCCGAGCCACTCGGCCCCGCCTTCGAGCGCGGCACGCGCTGCGGGTACCGCCCCGTGACCGTAGCCATTCGCCTTGACGATGACCATCGCGGCAACGTCGCCAGCGGCAGCGCGCAGGGTCTCAACGTTGCGTGAGATCGCCGAAAGATCGACGAGTGCTTCGCGCATCATGATTCGGCCACGACATACGCGATCGCGATGCCCGCGTCGTGGCTCATCGAGACGTGAATCGAGCTGATTCCTCTCGCATCAACGATCGCTTGAGTGGAGGCCTGGAGCTCGAATCCGGGGTTTCCGAGTGCGTCATTCACGATTCGCATGTCGTGCCATGACACACCCGTCGAGTCCCCGAGAGCCTTAATCAAAGCCTCTTTCGCAGCGAATCGGCCCGCGAGTGACCGCAACGGCATGGGTTGCCCGTCCTTGTGCTGTTCGCTCTCGGCGAACAGCCGCGAAATGAGCGTCGGGGTTCGAACGAGGGCGCGCTCGAATCGAGCGATGTCGACCACGTCCACGCCGATTCCGACGATCATTGTGAGGGGGTCACTCCACCGTGACGGACTTAGCCAGGTTTCGCGGCTGGTCCACGTCGAGTCCCTTGGCTGACGCAAGTTCCATGCCAAAGATGTGCAGGGGCACGACCGCGAGCAACGGCTCGAAGAGACTGCCCGCGAGCGGGATCGGGATTACTTCGTCCGCGAACGGGAGCACTGCGGCATCCCCCTTCTCGGCAATAGCAATCACTCGAGCACCGCGCGCACGAATCTCTTGAATGTTTGAGACGACCTTAGGGTGCAGAGAGAGCGGATCGCGCGGACTCGGAACGACGACAAACACGACTTGACCGGGCTCGATGAGCGCAATCGGGCCGTGCTTGAGCTCGCCCGCTGCGAAACCCTCGGCGTGAATGTATGCGAGCTCCTTGAGCTTGAGGGCCCCCTCGAGCGCGACGGGGAATCCGACGTGACGACCCAGGAACAGAACTGACTGAGTGTCGGTCATCCAGTGCGCCATCTGGCCGATTTCCTTTTGCGAGACGCGCAGAACCTCTGCGATCTTCTCCGGCACAGCTTGCAGCTCGACGACGTTCTCGCGAATCTCGGTCTCGCTCAACGTGCCGCGCAAGGCCGCGAGGTGAAGACCGATGAGGTAGAGCGCGGTGACTTGAGCCACGAACGCCTTCGTCGACGCGACAGCGACCTCGGGGCCTGCGTGCGTGTAGACGACCGCGTGCGACTCGCGCGGAATCGTCGCGCCTTGCGTATTGCACACCGACAAGACATGGGCGCCACCCGCCGTGGCGTATTAGACAGCCATGAGCGTGTCCATCGTTTCGCCCGACTGGCTGATCGAGATCACGAGAGTGCGGTCATTGATGATCGGGCTGCGGTACCTAAATTCGTGCGACAGTTCGACATCGACCGGGATGCGCGACCACTGTTCGATCGCGTACTTGCCGAGCATGCCCGCGTACGCTGCGGTGCCACACGCGATCACGACGATGCGGTCGATATTCGCCAGCACTGCGTCACCGATGGGCTCGAGTTCTTTCAAGCGCACGAGTCCGTCGTGCGTGCGACCGAGGATAGTGTTCGCGACGGCAGCGGGCTCTTCGCTGATCTCTTTCGCCATGAAGCTCGACCAGCCGCCCTTTTCGGAAGCGGATGCATCCCACGCGATCTCGAACTCTTCCGTCTCGACGGGGTTGCCCTCGAAGTCGGTGACTTCGACCGAGTCAGTGCGAATCGTGACGATTTGGTCTTGACCGATCGCGACGGCGCGGCGAGTGAACTCGACGAATGCAGCGACGTCGGAGCC
This sequence comes from Salinibacterium sp., assembly GCA_031387145.1. Taxonomy (GTDB): domain Bacteria; phylum Actinomycetota; class Actinomycetes; order Actinomycetales; family Microbacteriaceae; genus Rhodoglobus. The sequence continues at coordinate 2,330 of JANNCX010000304.1, read as the reverse complement.
GAGGAAGTTCTCGCCATCGCCGAGCCCGATCACGAGAGGTGAATTGCGGCGAGCGCCTACAACGACGCCGGGCTGGTCTTCGTGCAAAACAAGCAGAGTGAATGCACCGTCGAGTCGAGCGACAACCGCTCGCATCGCGTCGGTGAGGCTTCCGGTCTTGTCGTACTCGCGGCCGACGAGAAGTGCAGCGACTTCGGTGTCGGTCTCGCTCGAGAACGTTGCACCCTCAGCGAGCAGTTCGTTCTTGAGTTCAGAGAAGTTCTCGATGATGCCGTTGTGGATGAGCGCGAGCTTGCCGTCAGCGCTCAAGTGCGGGTGCGCGTTTCGGTCTGTTGGGCCACCGTGAGTCGCCCAGCGCGTGTGACCGATTCCCGTCGCACCATTGTTAAGCGGGCGGTCTTCCAGATCGTCCACGAGCACTTGGAGCTTGCCGGCGCGCTTGCGCGTTCCAATGTGACCCTCGTCGTCGATGATCGCGACCCCCGCGGAGTCGTACCCCCGATATTCGAGTCGCTTAAGTCCTCCCAAGAGAACTTCAATGCTCTTGCTGTCACCGACGTAGCCCACGATTCCACACATGCACTCGATTTTAGTTCCACAACCCTGTGCACTAGCACCGCACTAGGATTTAGCCGATGTCTGACCCTCACGCGCCCTCGGGCAACGACTCACCATTCATTGAGCTTGACCGAAGTGACTGGGCGGCTCTTGCTCCCCGAATGGCTGCGCCACTGAGCGAATCCGAGGTCACGGAGCTCCGGGGGCTCGGTGACGCGCTCAACCTCGTCGAGGTAGAAGAGGTCTATCTTCCGCTCAGCCGCCTTCTCAGTTTGTACGTCGCGGGGGCGCAACAGCTGCACGAAGTGACGAGCACTTTTCTCGGTGCTCGCACCGGGCGAACTCCTTTCGTCATCGGAATCGCGGGTTCCGTCGCGGTCGGCAAGTCAACCGTGTCGAGGCTTCTGCGCGAACTCCTCACGCGCTGGGAGGGCACGCCAAAAGTCGAGCTCGTCACGACCGATGGATTCCTGTTTCCGAACGCCGAGCTCGAGCGACGTGGCATCCTCGACCGCAAAGGTTTTCCCGAGTCGTACGATCGCCGAGCCCTCTTGCGCTTCGTGAGCAAGATCAAGAGCGGCGCGCTCGAAGTTCACGCTCCGTTCTATTCGCACCTCGCCTACGACATCATTCCCGGTTCTGAAATAACAGTGCACGCACCAGACGTGCTCATCGTCGAAGGGCTCAACGTCTTGCAACCGCCGGCCCCAGGTCGTCGACTTGCCGTGAGCGACCTCTTCGACTTCACGATTTATGTGGATGCTCGCACGAGCGACATTGCACGGTGGTACGAAGAGCGATTCCTCAGTCTTCAGCGCGGATCTTTCGCCGACCCGCTCTCGTATTTCCACCGGTACGCGAGCCTCTCGCAAGACGAAGCGCGCTCGCGCGCTCGCGAGCTTTGGACGAACATCAACGAGCCGAACCTCGTGCAGAACATCCTGCCGACCAGGCCGCGCGCATCACTTGTCTTGCGTAAGGATTCGAATCACGCGGTCTCGAGTGTGCTTCTTCGCAAGACTTAGGCGGCAAGAGGTTGTCTGACGCCGGACAGTCCCGTTCAGCTGTCCCCGTGTGAATACCCTCGCGCCCTCTAACGTCGCGCGACCAGCACTTTCGCGGGCATCAGGATCCGGGCGGCACTGCCCAACTTCGGTGGTGGTACGAGCCAGTACTGCGCATGTTCGCGTTCGATCTCCCACCCGTTGTTGTGCACGAGTAGGTGGTGGTGTCGGCAGAGCAAGATGCCGTTCTCGAGATTGGTGTGACCGGAGTCGCGCTGCCAATGGACGATGTGGTGCGCTTTGGAGTTGCCCGGGTTCGACGGACAGTTACTGATTGAGTTTTGCGTATTCGACGGGCGAGCGGTAGTCGAGTGCGGCAAGGCCGATGCGTTGGCGTGGGGTGAAGAGGCGCTGGTCCCGGCCGACGTTGATCACGTGTCCGTCGGAATCGAAGAGGATGGGCACGACGCCTGCGTCGCACGCGTGTCGGGTTGCGGTGGCGATGGATACTGCGTCAGGTTGTCCTTCGAAGCGTGCGGCACCTGCGCCGCGCTCGAGGTCGCGGGATGTCACATGCACCCGAACCGCGACGCGCTTCGCGCCGAGCACCGCACCCGTGTCGGCGAGGGTGGCGAGACGCACAAGGTCGATGAGTGCGTCGACTGAAATTTGGGGGATCGTGCGGGAGTCGTCGGCAAGCGTCGGGGATTGAGTTTCGTCGACAAACCGTGGCCCGCCTCGCCGGGGGGATGTTACGGCGTCGACGGC
>JANNCX010000272.1:0-5004 GCA_031387145.1 Salinibacterium sp. | reverse complement strand
CTTCAAGCTGGTGATGGAAGCGCTCTCAGAGCGGGATCTGCTTCTCACCGAGCTTGCGCCCCATCTCGTGCGGCCGATCCCGTTTTTGTACCCCCTTCGCCATCGGGTGTGGGAGCGCGCCTTCGTGGGTGCCGGGATCATGCTGTACGACATCCTCGCCACCCTTCGCCGCGGCCGCCGCGCCCTACCGTGGCACCGGCACCTCACTCGGCGAGCGCTGACGGCGGTCTTCCCGGACTTCGCACAAGATGCCGCAGTCGGCGCGATCGAGTACTGGGACGCGAACGTCGACGACGCGAGATACGTCGTAACGGTGCTGCGCACCGCCAAGCAGCACGGGGCGCTTGAAGCTTCCCGCACCCAAGTCGTCGAGTTGACGCAGGATGCGCAAGGGACCATCAACGGCGCCGTGGTGCAGGACTTGGAGACGGGCGAATTGATCCCCGTACGCGCCCGTTCCGTCATCAGTTCGACGGGCGCGTGGACAGAGAAGTCTCAGGCGCTCGCGGGCACCGAGGGCGGTCTGCGGGTGCTCACGTCAAAGGGCATCCACATCGTCGTACCGAAGGCGCGAATCAACGGCACGGTAGGTCTAATTCTGCAGACGCCCACCAGCGTGTTGTTCGTCATTCCATGGTCGCGCTATTGGGTGATCGGCACCACCGACACACCATGGACCCAGGAACTCACGCACCCGACCGCGACTGCAGCAGACATCGACTATCTCATCGCGCAAGCCAACGGCGTACTGGCGCACCCCATCGATCGCACGGATGTGATCGGGACATGGGCGGGGCTTCGTCCGTTGCTTCAGCCCGGCACGATGGAGGGAACCAATTCCGCCAAGGTCAGCCGTGAGCACACGGTTGCCTCGCCGACCCCCGGCCTGACCGTCATCGCTGGCGGAAAGTTCACGACGTACCGGGTCATGGCCAAGGATGCCGTCGACTTCGCCCTCGGCGCGGCGGCACGCAGCAACCCGTCGGTGACGCGCTCCCTTCCCCTGACCGGTGCCGATGGCCTCGACGCCGCCGAGTATGAGGTACGCGCGGCGAGCACCGGTCTGGGCTGGAGCGATTCGCTCGTCGACCACCTGCTGCATCGCTACGGCGCCAATGTCCTCGACATCCTCGCGATCGCTCGGGCGAATCCCGACCGTGCTGCGGTGCTGACGAACGCCCGGGCATATCTGGGTGCCGAGATCGAGTACGCCGTCACTCACGAGGGCGCGCTTCACCTGGATGACATCATGATGCGCCGCACGCGCATGGTCTACGAGTATCCAGACGAGGCATCCGGAGCCCTCGATGAGGTCGTCGCCATCGCCGGTCCCCTGCTGGGCTGGGATGCGAAGGCTACGGCGCGGGAGCTCGAAGTGTACCGGGCGACGGTCGCCGCCAATGCGGCCGCGGCCCTGAAGACCGACGACGAATCCGCGGCTCGCGCACGGGAGGAGGCGCCCGACATCGTGCCGATGGTCTGACCGCGGCATCCCTTCCCCATCCCGTCTTGAGTCGGCCAGATCACGGGAATGCCGCGGGCATCCGCTCAGTCGGCGTCCTCGGCGGCAACCGCCCGCTCGATCGCCGCGAGGGATTGCGCGATGTCGTCGTCGTTCGTTGTCCAGTTGCTTACCGAGATGCGCAGGATGTCGCGGCCCGCCCAGTGGGAACCTGACATCCACGTCGTGCCTTCTGCGAGAAGGCGTGCCGTGATGTTGCGGGTTCGCTCGTCGGAACCGAAACTCACGCTCACTTGCGTGAAGACGACATCGTTGAGCACCTCGACGCCGGGCATGGTCGCGAGCGCTTCGCTCAAGGTTTGCGCGTGCGCAACGAGGCGGTCGACGAGCGCAATGACGCCGGATCGGCCGAGGGATCGCAGAGCAGCCCACACGGGGACTCCTCGCGCGCGACGCGAGAATTCGGGCACCTTCTCGAACGGGTCGCCCAATCCGTGATCGTCGTTCACGAGGTAACTCGTGTGCACGCCAAACACCGAACGCACGACGTGCGGCCGCGAGACGATCGCGACGCCACAGTCGTAAGGAACGTTGAGCGTCTTGTGCGCATCCGTCGCCCACGAGTCACACAGTTCGAGCCCCACGAGCTGGTCGCGCAGCGCCGGGCTCGCGGCGGCCCACAAGCCGAAGGCGCCGTCCACGTGCACCCACGCGTTGTGGGCATGGGCGATCGCGGCAGCTTCGCCCATGGGGTCGGATGCTCCCGAGTGCAGGTTTCCGGCCTGCAGGCACACGATCGCGGGTCCGGTCGAGGCGCTCATCGCCGTGGCCAGCGCGCTCGGGATGAGGCGGCCCTGGGCATCTGCTTCCACGGCAATCGGCTTGCCCAGCCCGAGATACCGCAAGGCGAGGTCGACGGATGCGTGGCGGTCCGCCCCGACGAACACGTTGATGGCGGGGGCGCCGTTGAGGCCGTCGTTCGCGAGATCCCAGCCCGCCGCCTCAAGCACAAACTGTCGAGCAGCCGCGAGGCCGACGAAGTTTGCGCTCGTAGCGCCCGTCGTGAATCCGACATCCGAACCGGCAGGCAAGCCGAGAATGTCGAGGAGCCACTCGCCGGCCGCTTGCTCGGCTGCGGCCGTCGCGGGACTCGCGTAGTTCATGCCGGAGTTCTGGTCCCACGCGCTCACGAGCCAGTCTGCCGCGAGGGCCGCGGGGAGCGTGCCCCCAATGACCCAGCCGAAGAAGCGCCCAGACGGCATCGCCATGAGCCCCGGTTCGGCGAGCCGGGCTAGTTCGTCGACGACCGAGACTGCGTCGATCGGGTCGTTCTGCAGCGGCATCGCGAACGCCGCGTGAAGCTCGTCGAACGTTTGCCGCGGCCTGATCGGCCGCGTTGGTACGGACTCGAGCCACTCGGTTGCGTGGGCGTGAGCGCGCTCTAGAGCTGCAGAAAATTCATCGGCGTTTGCGGACATTGCACCAGTGTAGGTACCGGCAATCGGGGTGCAACAGGGGCGCGGTTCATTCACCTAGGGGCGAAGAGCGAGACGACTACGCAGGCACTACCTCCGCAAGAAGTGCCCACGCAGCCTTTCGCCGCTTCCCGCAGTTACTGCGCTACGCGCGACCGCCGCCGATTGACCGAGCGACGAAGGCGATAACAGCAATAACTACGAGAACCACTCCAACCCAGAGCAGGAAATTGAGGGAGGGAACGAACCCGCCCGTGACCAGGAGAATGACCGCGATGACCGCGACAACAATGAGCAATGTATTCATAGGAGAAATCTTCTTTCAGTTGTGGGTCGAGGATTCAGCGCGGTGCCTGGGTCGCCAAGGGACGACCTCAGACAGCTCCATCGGTTGGGTCTCGAGGGATGGCCCGTCGAGCGTAAGTATGTGAACGTCCTCGACGGATACGTCATTTAGCTCTGAGACTTTTAGCGATAAGTCAGACATGTGTTGCTCCAAGCTTGGGCGAATGAACAGCAGCCAAGGTCCGGAGCAACTACCTGAAACATACGGCTATCCCACGGCCGTGTCAACGTCGGCCGCCGTGGCGCAGTTAGCTATGCAGGCAATAGCTCCGCGAGCAGAGCTTCTACGCGACGCTTGATGTCGTCGCGAATCGGGCGCACCGCGTCGATGCCTTGACCTGCCGGGTCGTCGAGAAGCAAGTGATCCGCGACTGGATCGCGCAGGTCGGCTACACGCACAAACCGATCTCGCAATAGTCGCGAGGCGAACCGACCGCGATGCGCCGGCTTTAGCTTCGTGCTATTCGCTCACGGCGAGGATGACGCAATAGACGCCGATTTCGATCGTCCCGGTGTCAGTGGTCAGATCTACCGCGACGAGACCGTAGTAGCCGTCCGAAGTCGAGTTGAAGTACAAGTCGTTAGAGGTGAACGTCGTTCCGACCGGGTCGGGAAAGAAGCCGCCCGTTACGGGAATCGCGCCACCGTCTTCTTGCACGTACGAAATCGAGTAGCCGAGCACACCCGTTGTGTAGTCGTCGTACGCGATCACGAAGGGCGAGCCATCGCCCCACGACTGGCCGTACTCGGGCGACTCGCTGATCGAGCCGAACGAGTCGGTGCCCGTCATGAATTGCGAGATGTTGCCGGGGAACACTGCGACGAAGTACCCCGCGACGAGCCACCCAATGGTGACGCGGTAGCGAGGCAACACAATCAACATGATGCCGAGCGCGAGTTCGACGAACCCGGATGCGACGACCACAAAGTCTGGGTCGAGCGGAACCCATGCGGGAACCTGCGCCTGAAACGATGTGCGCGCCCAGAGCAGGTGGCTGAGCCCAGCGAAGATGAGCGCCGCACCGATCAGAACGCGGGAAACGGTTCGGGCGAGGCCGGTAGCGGTCATGCTCCACAACATAAGCGACACGAGCCCAAAGCTATGTCGGCAATAGCTCCGCGAGCAGAGCTTCTACGCGACGCTTGATGTCGTCGCGAATCGGGCGCACTTCGTCGATGCCTTGACCCGCCGGGTCGTCGAGTTCCCAATCCTCGTAGCGCTTGCCGGGGAAGATCGGGCACGTGTCGCCGCAACCCATCGTGATGACGACATCCGAATCTTTGACGGCCTCGGTCGTCAGAATCTTGGGAACGTTGTTCGCAATGTCGATGCCCTCTTCGGCCATCGCGGCGACGGCAACGGGGTTGATCTCATCCTTGGGCTCGGAGCCAGCTGAGAGCACGTCGACGCGATCGCCCGCGAGGTGCGAGAGGTAGCCGGCCGCCATTTGAGAGCGACCCGCGTTGTGCACGCAAACGAAGAGTACGGAGGGGATGCCCGCCACTAGCAGCAAGCCGAATCTGAGCAGCAATCCGGGGTGCACGCGCCGGTCGTAGCTAGTTCGAGTTCGCAGTCGGGATCAGCCATGGGGTGCTCCTAAGGGTTAGATCGATGAATGTCGATAGAACGATTATGCGCGCCTATATCGACGGTTGTCAATATTACGGTATCGTGAGGTTATTATCACGCCGACGCTGCTTCCGCTCACGGTCATCGACGCG
>JANNCX010000265.1:0-2611 GCA_031387145.1 Salinibacterium sp. | reverse complement strand
CGCGTCGATGCCCGCGAGGAACGGCAGCGCGTGAGACGTTCTCCACTCATCGAGGCCAATCGCCGTCGTCGGGATGCTCGAGTGTGAGTCACCCGGCGATACCCCGTGACCCGGGAAGTGCTTGAGCGTCGACCACACGAGCCCCGCTTCACCTGCGACGGCTTGCGCTACGCGCGCTGCGGCATCCGCTCCCGTCGCCCCCATCGATCGCTCGAAAATGAAGGAGGACGGGTCACCCGTGACGTCGGCGACGATCCCGAAGTTCATCGTGACGCCCAACCCGTCGAGCAGGGCGCCACGCGAAGCGAACGCAGTGCGTGCTGCCTCTGGCGGCAGGTAGCGCAATTCTTCGGCGGATGCGGCCTGGTCGGTATCGATGCGGCGCACACTGCCGCCCTCTTGGTCAATGCCAATGAGCAGGGGCAAGCCCGCTTCGACGTTCATGGCCGACGTCATGCTCGACAAACCATCGGCGGGATCTGGAATGTTGTCACCCATGAGGATGAATCCACCAAGGTTGTTGGCGTCAGCGGTCGCTTCGAATTGCGCCGCGTTGATGCCCCCGATGTGAATCATGAACATGCTTTGGATCTTCTCGTCGAGCGTCATGACACTCAGCCGGTCGTCGGCGTATTGCTCGATGGGGTCGATGATCGGAAGCGGTGGGCGTTCGACGACAGGCGGCCTCCGCGGCGCCGGTTCGAGCATGGCAAATCCGACAATGACGAGAGCGACCGCGACGAGAGCGCCGATGATGCCCAACAGGATGGCCCTCACCGGCCGAACCTTGCCGCCGGTGGCCATGCCGAGATGCTAACTCGTGCGCGGCCTAGAAGACACTTACGATTGCAGGATGCTCCGCACGATCGTTGCGCTCGCGAAATCCACTCACCCCGTACCGAGCCTTGCCGTGACCGGGATCGTCGTCATTCTCGGAATCGGCGTAGGACTCGAGCCGTGGCGACTCGCGCTGCTTGGCGCGGTAGTTCTCTCGAACCAATTCTCCGTAGGGCTGTGCAACGATTGGCTCGACGCCGATCGTGACCGAGCCGTCGGACGTCACGACAAGCCCGTCGCTCAAGGTCTCGTGAGCGCGCGACTCGCTCGCACCTCGGCTTTCGCGCTCGCTGGCCTCTCGATCGCCCTATCGTTCGGGCTCGGCTGGCGAGCCGCGGTTGCGCTCGGCGTCTTCCTCGTGTGCGGTTGGTCGTACAACCTGTGGCTCAAGTCGACCGTGTACTCGGTCGAGCCCTACATCATCGGCTTCGGTTCGCTTCCGCTCGCGGCAACGCTCGCACTCCCCACTCCCGAGGTCGCGTCTGTGTGGGCAGTTCTCGCGGCCGCGCTACTCGGGGTAGCCGCACACTTCGCGAATGTGCTCCCCGACCTCGACGACGATGCCGCTACCGGCGTATCCGGCTTGCCCCACCGAGTGGGCCGCCGCACGACGGGCGTGATTATCGCGGGGGCGTTGGTCGCGGCATCCGGGAGCATCGTATTCGGACTCGGGCCACCCACACCCGCTCTCGTCGCCGTTGCGGTCGTGGGCACGATCCTCGCGGTTGTCGTCGCAATTCTCGTCATCACGAATACGCGGCCCCGAGCAGTGTTCGCGCTCATCCTGGTCATCGCACTCATCGACGTGGTTCTCATCGCGGTTTCGGGTGCCGGCGTGCGCGGCTAGCTCTGAGTAGCGCGCGACAATAGTCACTGTGACCATCGGAACCAACTGGGCTAGGCACCATGAATACCGCGCGACGACGCTGCATCGACCCGCCACGATCGAGGCGCTGCAGGATGCCGTGGCCAGCGCCCCTCGGATCCGCGCCCTGGGGAGCCGACACTCCTTCAATGACCTCGCCGATTCGGCCGAACTCGTAACCCTCGATGGGCTCGATCCGGCAATCGAGATCGATGCGCAAAGCGAAACCGTCACGTTTTCGGCCGGAGTGCTCTACGGCAACCTCGGCACGGTTCTCGAGCGCGAGGGCTGGGCATTACGCAATCTCCCGTCGTTGCCGCACATCTCGGTTGCGGGCGCGATCGCGACGGCCACGCACGGCTCGGGCGATCGCAACGGCGTTCTTGCTCGCGCGGTATCTGGGCTTGAACTCGTCACGGCAACGGGCGAGCTCATGACCATTAGTCCAGCGGATGCAGAGTTCGACGCAAGCGTCGTCGCGCTCGGCGCTCTCGGAGTCGTCTCGCGCATCACCCTGGACATTGAGCCAACCTTCGACGTGCGGCAGGACGTCTACGAGGGACTCACGTGGTCTGTGTTTCTCGAACGCTACGATGCGATCGTGGGTCGCGCGTATAGCGTGAGCGTCTTCACGGATTGGTCGGGCGAGACGGTTGGTCCCGTGTGGCTCAAGAGCGTCATCGGGGCGGCTGCTCCCCCGGCCGAACTGTACGGAGCCGCGCGCCTCAGGCAGGACATCCACCCCCTGACGGGTCAGTCGGCGTCAAGTGTGACTGTGCAAGGCGGAGTGGCTGGACCGTGGATCGACCGGCTGCCACACTTCAAGCTCGGCTTCACGCCAAGTAACGGCGACGAACTCCAGACGGAATACCTCGTGCCGCGCGAGCACGCGGTAGCGGCGATCGCGGC
>JANNCX010000257.1:0-3475 GCA_031387145.1 Salinibacterium sp. | reverse complement strand
CCCGAACATCGACCGGAGCTCAAGTTGCTCGTTCGCGGGGCTGAGCTCGCGTCTGACGAAGAGAAGGCCGCGAATCCGCGAGCGACGCCCGTGCGCTTGCGCGCCGTCGAGAAGCTGAGGGAGGTCGCGTGAGTACAAATCTTGCCTACGCGCGCCCGCAAACCCGACCGGTTCGCGAATCGGCTCCCGCGCGCCGCTTCGAAATCGTAACGACTCGCGCTCAGCGCAAGGCTCGGCCCAAGGTCGCGTACGCGGTAGCCACCGTGGCAAGCCTGTTCGCTATCTTCGCGGCGCAATTGCTCTTGAGCATCGTCGTGTCTGATGGCGCGTATCAGATCAACGCTCTGCAGTCCCAACAAAAGGAACTCTTGCGCACCGAGCAAGCGCTGTCAGAGAACCTCGATTTGCTCGCGTCGACTCAGAATCTTGCCGCCAACGCTGCGCACCTCGGGATGGTTCCGAGCGCGAGCCCGCTCTTCCTTGACTTGAGTAGCGGCGCTATTTCTGGCGCCCCCGGGTCGATTGATCGAGTTGGATGCGGCGGCGCGTGCAACCTCGTAGCCAATGACTTGCTCACGGGAATGGCGGTCGTGAACACTGCACCGCAGCCCAAGACGGCAGTTGCTTCGGTGACGCCTGCACCGCAGCCGACGGTCCTCGTGGACTCCCTACCCGCCCCCGTGACTCACTAACGGCGCGACCATGACAACACGGGCCGGCCGAGCGCGCATTACTTTCGCGGTGCTCGTGATCTTCGCGGTGGTCGCGGTCTTCGCAGTGCGACTCGTCGACATCCAACTCGTGCAAGCGCAAGAACTCAACGCGATCTCGCTCTCGAAGCGCGCGCAAGAGATAACGACGTACGGTGTGCGCGGCGACATCGTCGATGCCAACGGTGCACCTCTCGCGACGAGCGTCGAGCGCTACGACATCACGGCTTCGCCTCGCAGTGCTCTCGCGCGGGGCGATGCGTCTGGGACGGTCGCCGAGGCGCTCGCGAGCATCGCTGCCCTCACGGGTCAAGATCCCGTCGCTCTCATGGCGGCACTTGCGGAAAACCCCGAAGCCGACTTCGCGTACCTCACGAAGGGCGTCACGCTTGAGGTATTCCAGGCAATCCGCGATCTCGAGATCCCGTGGGTGTACTTCGAATTGCGCCCGAGTCGCACGTACCCGAATGGTGCAGTGGCGGGCAATCTCGTGGGCTTCATCGGAACTGATGGACCTCAAGCCGGGCTCGAGCTGAGTGAAGACGAGTGTCTCGCGAGCTCGAACGGCACGTCGACTTTCGAAAAGGGTGAAGACGGAGTTCGACTGCCGGGAAGCCTCGTCACGAGCGAAGAGCCGAAGAACGGCGGAAAACTCCGCCTCACGATCGATCGCGATCTTCAGTTCTACGTCCAACAGCGCATGGCGGAGACCTACCAAGAACTCGGCGCCGAGTGGACGACTGCTGTCGTCATCCGAATCAGCGACGGGCACCTCATGGCCGTCGCGGACTACCCCTCGGTAGATCCCAACAACGTCGACGGCGTACCCAACACGGCATTGGGCTCTCTCGCTTTCAGTTGGCCCTACGAACCCGGTTCGACGATGAAGGCAGTAACCGCGGCATCCTTGCTCGATGCCGGTGTCGCGACGCAAACCTCGCAAATCGTCGTGCCTGGTCGTCTGTATCTCTCGGACGGCGACTACATCAAGGATGCGTGGGATCACGGCGACGAGCACTACACGTTGACGGGTGCGCTCGTCGACTCATCGAACGTCGCGATGTCGATCTTCTCCGATTCGCTATCGGCAGACCGCCGCCACGACTACTTGACTGCTTTTGGACTCAACTCGTCGACCGAGGTTGACTTCACGGGCGAATCCGAGGGGCTCGTGCATCCCGCCGATGAGTGGGATGAGCGTACGAACTACGCAGTGCAATTCGGACAGGGTCTCAGTACGACGTCGGTGCAAATGGCGAGTATCTACCAAACGCTCGGCAATGACGGAGTTCGGATGCCCGTGACTCTCGTCGAGGGCTGCGAGTGGCCCGACGGCACGATCACGCAAACACCGTCGAACGAGGGAACGCAAGTCGTCTCTGAGGAGGCCGCGGATAAAACCGTCGAGATGCTCGAGAAGATCGTGACCGACGGTTGGGCGAGCGCGAAATTGACGATTCCGGGATACCGAGTCGCGGCAAAGAGTGGCACGGCGCAAGTGGCCGCGAACGGCATTTACGGCAACAAGACCGTCATTTCGTTTGCAGGACTCGCACCAGCCGATGACCCGCAGTACGCGGTTGTCGTGACGGCTGGCATCCCGACTAGCATGTATTCCTCAGGCGCAATTGCGACAACATTCCACGATGTCATGGCGCACACGCTCACTGCGTTCCGTGTGACACCGTCTACGCAACCTGCACCGACCATCCCCTTAACGTGGTGATGCACGAGTAAACAACTGGAGGATCGAGTGCTCGACGGTGAGGCCTCGATCCTTCGCCCGGCGCATCCATCGGTTCGACGACTGTCGACGCTCGCGCAAGAGTTCGGCCTCGAGTCTCGAGGCTCGCTCGAGGGCGTCGAACTCACGGGAATCACCCTCAGCACAGAGAATCTTCAACCGGGCGATCTCTATGTCGGACTCCGCGGTCAGCGACAACACGGTGCGACTTTCGCGTCGAAAGCGCGCGACGGAGGTGCGGTTGCAATTCTCACTGACGGGGACGGTGCTCAAATTGCCGCCGAGAGTGGCCTGCCTGTGGTGATAGTGGATTCTCCCCGCGAGGCCCTCGGGGCGATCTCGGCGTGGATCTACCGCACGGCTGAGTCTGCTCCGCTGATGCTCGGAATCACCGGGACAAATGGCAAGACGAGTGTCTCGTACATCGTCAATGGCATCTTGACTCAGCTCGGGATCGTTTCCGGATTGAGCACAACCGCGGAGCGAAAGATTGGCGACCTTACAGTTTCGGCGAGTCTCACGACGCCCGAAGCGACCGAGGTTCACGGGTTGCTCGCTCGAATGCGCGAGAGTGCCGTTCGTGCTGTAATTCTCGAAGTCAGTGCTCAAGCGTTGACGCGCAATCGCGTCGATGGACTCGTCTTCGACGTCGCTGCGTTTCTCAATTTGAGCCACGACCACCTCGACGATTACGCCGACATGGAAGAGTATTTCGCCGCGAAACTCCCGCTCTTTCAGCCCGATCGCGCTCGCCGCGGTGTCGTGTCGCTCGACACGCCCTGGGGCAAAAGGGTGGTCGACGAATCCCGAATTCCGATTACAACCATCTCATCGCTGCCCGACGTACCCGCCGATTGGCGACTCGATGTTCTCGACGAACGCGCCGATTTCACAGAATTCACTCTCACCGGGCCCGAAGGTCGGTCGCTCACGACTCGAATCTCTGTCATCGGACATCACATGGCGGCAAACGCGGGATTAGCAATCGTCATGCTCGTCGAAGCTGGACTGAGTTTTGAGG
>JANNCX010000234.1:0-1957 GCA_031387145.1 Salinibacterium sp. | reverse complement strand
CACGTCGCCGAACGTGCAGATCATGGCGATACCCGAGCCCTTGTCTTGCTGCGCGAGGTGATGGGAGACGATCGGCACCTCGACGCCGAAGAGCGGGGTCGTGACGGTTGTGCCGAAGAGCGCCTTGTAGCGTTCGTCGTCGGGATGCGCGACGAGGGCAACACACGCCGGCAAGAGCTCGGGGCGCGTCGTCTCGATGTGGATGTCTGTGCCGCCGGGCGCGTGGAACGCGAGCCGATGGTACGCGGCTGGCTGCTCTTTGTCTTCGAGTTCGGCTTGGGCGACCGCGGTGCGGAACGTGATGTCCCACAGGGTCGGGGCTTCGGCCTGATACGCCTCGCCGCGAGCAAGGTTTCTCAAAAATGCTCGCTGAGCAGCGCGCTGGGCGTCGTCGCCGATCGTGCGGTACGTGAGACCCCAGTCGACGCTCAGACCGAGCTGGCGCCACAGTTCTTCGAATTGCTTCTCGTCTTCAGCGGTAAGGGTTTCACACAACTCGATGAAGTTGCGTCGCGAGATGGGCACTTGGTCGGCGGCTTTCGACGAAGATCCTTCCCCACCCTGCAGTGGCGGAGTGAACTCGGCGTCATACGGAAGCGTTGGGTCGCACCGCACGCCGTAGTAGTTTTGCACGCGGCGTTCGGTGGGCAGTCCGTTGTCGTCCCAACCCATCGGGTAGAAGATGCTCTTGCCGCGCATCCGCTGAAACCGGGTCACAAGGTCCATGTGGGTGTAGCTGAAGACGTGGCCGATGTGCAGGCTGCCCGACGCGGTCGGCGGGGGAGTGTCGACCGAGAACATCGACTCGCGCGTCGCGGTTTCACGATCGAATCTGTAGGTACCCTCGGCTTCCCAGAATGCGCCCCACTTTGTTTCGAGCCCTTCCAGGGCCGGCTTGTCGGGGATTCCGTCGCTCGCGTTAGATGCGGTGGCGCCGTGCGGCGTGGTTGCGACCATGGGGTACTCCGGTTCGATATGTGCGGCACCGAGTCTGTTCGCTGACGGGATCGCGCCGGGCGCGTTCTCGAGCTGCGGGGGTGCCTGAGTGTGGTTGTGATCGAATTCTACCGACAGGTTAACGACTCGTGAGCGCGACTAGACGGCCCGCGAAGCCGCCATCGGTCGCTCGAAGAAAGCCGCGCATGGTCGACTCGACCCGCACGGCTACCTCGTCGCGCGACACTCCCGACCATTCCGGTGCTTCTGCGGCCTCTAATTCGAGCATCCAGAATCGCGCCAGTGGCCCCCCCTCCTTGTAATAGTGGTCAAGTGTGACAATCGCGTTCAGTCCTTCTTCGAGCGAGAGCCGCCCGACCATCACGTACTCACAGAACATGAGGGCAAGCGCCTCGATAGCCTGACCTCGACTCGGCATAGTTAGACCCATCTCTTGTGAGACGACCGCAACGAGCGACTTGATGGTTGCGCTATCCGTCATCGAATTTTCAATGGGAGCTGTATGAGGCCATCACCGTCGCGCCCGGCGGCGACGGCTTCGGCGGCCAAGTGGGTCCACTGAAAGCTTACGAGCCGCACATCGGCCGCGCGTTCGAGAGTGTGAATTCGAAACGGCCAGGAGCCATCGGCGACCTCGGGCGGGGCAGGGAGTAGGTCGAGCATCTTGAATCCTTCAGACCACGAACCCGTGGAGGATCAGCCTAGGTGCGGCGGCCCACTTTTGGGAACTATTCCGACGATCGTCCCGCTCCGACAGTTGCGCTTACTCAACCGCGTGCAACTCCCTCATGAGTGGACTCTTCGTGTCGAGTGGTCGCAGCTGTTGTCGCGGGTCTTCCGAACGGGGCGGCTTGAGCCAGTACTGGTCGTCGTCGTCCCGCAAGATCTGCCAGTGGTTGTTGTGCACGAGCATGTGGTGGTGTCTACACAGGAGGACGCCGTCGCGGGCATCCGTTCGGCCACCGTTTCGCCATTCGGTGATGTGGTGGGCCTCGCAACC
>JANNCX010000232.1:0-4641 GCA_031387145.1 Salinibacterium sp. | reverse complement strand
GCTCCGGTCGATGTTCGGGCAACTCGACGGGTAGTCCGCGCGGCGCCGTCGAAGCGGATCGGCGCTGCACTTCTCGCTTCACGATTCGGTCTTCGAGCGACTGATACGACAGCACGACCATGCGGCCGCCCACCTCGAGTGCGTTGATCGCCGCGGGGATCGCGCGCTCAAGTACCGCGAGTTCTTGATTCACTTCGATGCGCAACGCTTGAAAGACACGCTTTGCGGGGTGTCCTGCCCGCTGAGCTGCCGCCGGCGTCGCGGCAATGATTATGTCGACGAGGTCAGCGGATGTCTCGATCGGGCGTTCCTCGCGTCGTTGCACGATGCGGCTCGCGTAGCGCGGAGCGAGTTTTTCGTCGCCGTAGTCGTAGAAGATTCTGCGCAGCTCGAGTTCGCTGTACTCAGCAATGACGAAAGCGGCCGTGCGCTCGTTCGATGCGTCCATGCGCATGTCGAGCGGTGCGTCCTTCGAATACGAAAATCCGCGCTCCACTCGATCGAGCTGGAGTGACGAGACTCCGAGATCAAAGAGGATTGCCGCGACCGACGAGAAGCTCAGCTGGGAGAGAACGCGCTCGAACTCGTCATAAACGGCGTGTACGAGGTGCACGCGGTCGCCGAACTGCTCGAGACGACGACCGGCGATCGCGAGGGCGTCCAGATCCCGATCGATACCCACGAGCACGATTCGCGGAAACCTGGCCAAGAACGCCTCCGCGTGGCCGCCCATGCCGAGCGTCGCGTCGACGAGAATCGCGCCGTCTCGTTCCAGAGCGGGAGCCAGTAGCTCGACGGTGCGTTCGAGCAGCACGGGTGTGTGTATTTTGTTGTCGTTCATGGTGTTCCTGGGTGAGTTCCCGGTGCTGATCCCCATCCGGTCCGACCTGACATCGGGGAAGAAAGTCAGGGCATGCCGGCTGGGAGTCAGCGTCGGGACATCAGAAGAGCCCGGGGATCACCTCCTCCGCCGTGTTGACGAAGTCTGATTCGACACTCTCGTAGTACGTGTTCCACGCTTCGGTGTCCCAAATCTCCGCGCGGTTGCCGACACCGACGACCGTGAGGTCGCGATCGAGGCCCGCGTACTCGCGCAGGTTCGCGGGAATCGTCACTCGCCGTTGCGAGTCGGGCGCATCCTGGCTCGCACCCGAAAGAAAGACGCGAAGGTAGTCACGCGCTTGCTTGTTGGTGACGGGCGCTTCGCGAATCTTGCCGTGAAGAATTTCGAACTCGCGCTGGCTGTAGACGAACAAGCAACGCTCAAGACCGCGAGTGACGACAACGCCCGCGGCGAGCTCATCCCAGAACTTCGCGGGGAGGATGATCCGGCCTTTGTCGTCGAGTTTGGGTGCGTAGGTGCCAAGAAACATGACAAGCGCTCCCCTCATACTCCGGCCCGGATTCAGGTTTACTCCACTTTACTCCACTTTCCACCACGAAACAATGAAGATTGCGCAGAACAAGGCAAATCGGCAGAAAAATTCCAATGTTTAGCCTCGACTCACCGTGGAGGTAAATTCCGCCATTTCCACGAGAATGGGCCAAAAAGGACAAAAAAAAGAACCAGCCCGAAGGCTGGTCTCATTAGTTCAGTGGATGCGCGGCTATTCGCGACCGTCTTGGCGTCTGTCCCACCGCTCATTGAGGTTGTCCATGAACGTCGACGACGGCGCGGCACTCTTCCTGCTCGCAGAGCTCGCAGAACTCGCGGTCGAGCGGGTTGAACGCGGCGGTGCAACCGCGAGAAGCACACCGACAAACATGATGACGAATCCGAGTACGCCGACAATCGGTTGGCGCACGATCACGCCCGCGACGAGAGTCGCGATGCCAGCGACCGCAATGAGAACCCCGATTGCGAGAACCGTGTAGTTCGTCTTGCCTTGCCGCGGCACGATTGTCGCGACGAAGTCTGCGTCGTTTTGATAGAGGTTGCGCTCCATCTCTTCCAGGAGGCGCTGCTCTTGCTCGGAAAGTGGCATCCTGTTCCCTTCATGGTGGATGTCGACGCTGGTAACTACATAGTACGCCTCGGCAAATGGCTAGGCTAGGCGGGTGGCTGAGAGTACGCGGTTAGTTGACCTGATTCAACAGCGAATTGACAACTTTCTCGCCGAGCGTCACTCACAGTTCACGACCATTGCGCCGGAACTCGTCCCTGTCACCGACCTTGCGCGCGATTACCTCGCTGGTGGCAAGCGATTCCGGGGACTCTTCTGTTACTGGGGATGGCAGGCCGTGAGCGCCGACCCAAACGGCTTTGACTCCCTGCCCGATGACGACGTGCAAGCTGAGCTTCCCGCGATCGTTCTCGCGGCATCCGCTCTCGAAGTGTTTCACGCGGCCGCGCTCGTTCACGACGACATCATGGACAAGTCAGACACCCGGCGCGGAGCACCCGCTGCCCACAAACGGTTCGAGAGCCTGCACCGAAAGAGCGGTTGGAGGGGGGATGCCGCGAGCTACGGCAATTCGGCGGCCCTCTTGCTCGGCGACCTGCTCTTGGGGTGGAGCGACGAGCTCTTCGATCAAGGCACGGGACTTCTCGCGTCTGCACCCTCGGGTCGCGCCGGTCGCGCCGAATTCAATCGAATGCGCACGGAAGTGACCGCCGGCCAGTACCTCGACATCCTTGAGGAAAACGCGTGGGCGAGTTATCCCGAGTCGAGCGCACTTTCTCGAGCGCATCGAGTGATCGTCTACAAATCGGCCAAGTACACAATCGAGGCGCCTCTCGCGATCGGCGCTGCGCTCGGCGGAGGGAGCCTCGCGCAACTAGCGGCGTTGCGCGAATTCGGACTTCCGCTCGGTGTCGCCTACCAGTTGCGAGACGACTTGCTCGGCGTATTCGGCGACCCTGCCGTCACGGGCAAGCCCGCCGGCGATGACTTGCGCGAGGGCAAGCGAACCGTGCTCATTGCGCTCGCGCGCACAAAACTCGCCGCGTCGACTCGACAGCTCCTCGACGAGCTCATCGGCGACGACTCGCTCGATGCGCAGCAGATCGACATGGTGCGCACGGCGCTCGTCGATTGCGGTGCGGTCGACGAGGTTGAGGGCATCATCGACCACAACGTCTCGCTCGCCCAGACCGCGATTCGGGATGCCCCGATCTCACACTCGGCGCGAACCCAGCTTCTCGAGCTCGCCGATTCGGCGACGCGCAGATCCGCCTAGGGGCGTTAGAACCCGAGAGCTTGAGCAACGCGGCGCACTTCGGCCTTTCGACCGCTCAAGAGTGCGAGCACGGGACTAGTACCGAGGCTCTCCTCTTCCCCCAGCAACCAGCGCATCGCCTCGTCATCCGAAAATCCGCTGTCCCCGAGCACAACGAGCGTGCCTCGAAGCTCGTGCATGGGCTCGCCATCGATGATGAAGAGGCTTGGCACCTTCCACACTCCATCAACCTTGCTCGCAAGCAAGGAACGATCTTCGATGAGCCGGCGCACCTGGCTTACTTTGAGATTGAGAATCTCGGTCAATTCGGGGATAGTCAGCCAGTCGACCTGGGGTATTTCACTCACGAGATAACCCTGCCATGGACCGCGACGTTCACGATCGCGCCCGTCCGATCATCAATTGTTTCCAACATGTAAATTCACGCCACACCAGTAACGCTAATTGACACTAAACCGTATCTGTGTCACGTTTGAACAGGTGCCAGGAGAGGTCTGGCATCACCTCCTCGGGGCCGGGAGCGGGACGGGAATCAAAATGGATGACAGCGCACGTGGCGACGCGAATGAGACCGCACGCTCGGTCTTCGCCGGACTTGTGCCCACGACGGCCGAACGCGAGTCAACAAACCGCTTGAGCGATGCGGTCGCCAAGGGCACCAAGGGGCTCATGGCGACGGTTCCGATCGTGCTCGTTGGCTCAATGGCAGCATTCACACTCACCGGTCCAATCGCTCCGGCTAACGCTCGACCCGCCGTGAAGCCTCGCGGCGCAGTGTCAGAACTCGGCAAGACGTTGCGCGACGCGATCGCAAGCGCCAACGTCGCGATCAAGTCGACATCGTCGGCGAAGTCGGCCACAGCGATCGCGGCGTCGCCCACGATTTATCGCGTCGTCGCTGACGACACCGTGAGTGAGATCGCAGGTCGCTTCGGCCTCTCGACCGCTTCAGTACTCGCCCTCAATGGGCTCAGCTGGTCGTCGGTCATCTTTCCCGGTCAGGAATTGAGACTCACATCGCACGGCCCCGTTGTTGTCGTCGAAGCCGAAATTGAGACGACACCAATCGGCAGATACACGATCGTCGCGGGCGACACGATTAGCGCGATCGCGAATCACTTCGGGGTCTCCACTCTCTCCGTGCTCACGGCCAACGGCCTCGGCTGGTCAAGCATCATCTATCCGGGCCAAACCATTGCCATCCCCGGACTAGTCGGTCTCGATGGCGAAGAACCGCCGCGACCAAACGACGAAGCGAGCGACCCCATTGTTCGCCGCGATGACGCCCCACTCGAGCAGGAATCGAGCACTGATCGTCCAGCTGTGCCCGTAGTGCCCGAACCCGCGCCGGTTACCCCCGCGCCAGCCCCGGCTCCTGCGCCCGCGCCCGACCCAGCACCAGCCCCTGTGCCGATCAACGGCGTGAGTCACACAGTTCAGTCGGGACAAACGCTTTCGGGC
>JANNCX010000247.1:0-1782 GCA_031387145.1 Salinibacterium sp. | reverse complement strand
CCCGTGCTCACGACAGTCGGACTCGTCAAAATCGCCACGAACCTTGAGATCAATTTCGTAGGTAAGCGCGTCGTCGATGGAGCGTTTGCGCCTGACGAAAAGGAGCTCGCGATCTTTGAGCGGATGCTCGTTCAGCTTGATGAGCTGAACGTCGCCCTCAAGCCGCTCAGGTAGCCGCCTCTAGCTCGGCTGCGTCGGCACGGGCTCGGTATCGGCAATGGGGCTCGCGTCGCGCCCTCGTAAATCGGGGTGCCAGCGCCGCAGCACGGTCGGCACGAGAAACCCCAGCAGAGCGAAAGTCGTTGCTGCCCAAAAGGCACCGATCGCGCCGTTGCCGTCGATGAGAAAGCCCGCGATCGCGGAACCCATCGCGGCCCCGATGAGTTGACCAGTACCGACCCAGCCGTATGCCTCAGCGGTGTCGCTGAACTTTACGCTCGACGACACGATCGCGAAGATCACGGCGAGCGCGGGCGCGATTCCGACGCCTGCGATGAAGAGTGCGAACGCGAGCCACCAGAAGTTGAGTCCTGCCATCGCGAGCGCCATGCCGACGAAGACGATGAACATGCGGCGCGCGAGTGCCCACGGCCCGATCGGCACGTGGCCGAGCGTGAGTCCGGCCGCGAGTGACCCGATCGCCCAAATCGCGAGCACAATTCCCGCTTGGGGCCCGCCGTGCCCGAACACCGCGACTACGCCCACTTCGATCGCGGCGCACGCGCCCACGAGCAGGAATCCCGTGATCGTCGCGAGCAATACGGGCGGCCGTCGCAGCACGGTGCCGAACGCTCTCTTGCTCCGAGGGATACGCACGCGCCCCACCTCGGGCGACGAAATGAACCAGATGCCTCCGAGCACGAGGAATGATCCCGCGAGCATGATTGCGAGCGAGGTCGAGATTTGCAGCGCCACGAATGTGGTGAGTACGGGACCAGCGACCCAGATGATTTCTTGAGCCGAGGCATCCAGTGAGAAAAGCGGGGTCAACTGACGAGAGTTGACCATCTTGGGGTAGATGGTGCGCACGGCAGGTTGGATCGGCGGCATGCTGAGCCCACCGATGAAGCCCACGACCATGTACGCGGGAATCGACATGGGGATGAGCGCGATTGAGAAGATGCAGCCCGCGCACACGACGAGTGTGAGGGTGAGCACGCGACGCATGCCCCATACGCCCATCCACCGGCTCGTGAGGGGACCCGCGATGGCTTGGCCGATGCTCGTCGCGGCAAGTACGAGACCCGCGGCGCCGTAAGAGTCGTGGATTCGCTCGATGTGCAGCAAGTAGGCGAGTGAGAGCATGCCGCCGGGGAAGCGAGCGGTGAGCTGCGCGGCGATGATGCGCGCGACGCCCGGGGTTTTCAACAGGCTCCAGTAACTTCTCACAAGATCCCCAGCTTAGCCGGGGGATATTGCGCCAAATTGTGGGCGATTGCGGTGTCGGTAGCGCCACGTATCCTGTGCATAAGTCGTGCAACTTATGCACACTTGTGGATGACACGCCCACTACATCTTGGGTTACCTGAGTGGTGCATGCACGATATATAGTGGTGAGACCGCCAGGCCGGGGGTTTTGGCCGAAGGACAGTTTTCGGCGACGTCGGGCCTCTAGCGAGGTCTTTTTGAGGGAATCTAGAGGAGTTTTCGTGGGAATCACAGTCGTCAAGCGCAGCGGTCAGCGGGAGCCCTACGATGCGAACAAGATCAACTTGGCGATCGAGGCGGCGAGTGCGGGCCTCGACGAGAACATCACGTGGGTCACGCAAATCGCGAGCGAGC
>JANNCX010000192.1:0-5784 GCA_031387145.1 Salinibacterium sp. | reverse complement strand
GAAGTCGTCTTGACTACCGTTGAGCGGCACTTGCATGTAGTTGTCATCCTTGGCGTCTTCGTGGCCAGAGGTATACCAAACCTCGACAGCGAAAGCAGTCTCCCATGACACGAGAATCTCGGGCTTCTCGCCGTCTTGCGGACACTCAACTTCAGTGAGCGCGTCGAAACTCGTGAAGCGCGGCGTCGTTTCTTCAGGTTCGGGCCCGGGCTGAGGTGTCACGCTTTCGCTCACGGTCGGCGTCGGACTTGGGGAGTCGGATGCCGCGACTAATCCAGGATCGTCCGAAACGCTACCGCGCCCGATCAACAAGAATGCGAGAGCCACAACAGCGAGCAAGAGCACGCCGCCGATACTCGCGAGCGTGATGATGAGGGCGTTGGACTTCTTCGCTGGCTCGGCGGGACTAGTCACAGTTCCTCCTACGGAGTGTCACCAACATTGGTGATCGTGATTGACTTGCTCGCTTTCAGCCCGTCGCTGTCAACGACGGTAAGTGTGTATTTGGTGCTCTCAGTCGGACACGGGTACTGGAACGGGTCGTATCCGGGCGGGAAGTCCGATGTGTCACCACTCGGTGGAAGGTTGTTGAAGAAGAATCCCTGTGATGCATCGTTGGTGTTGACCCCGAAATAGACCTCGGAGACGTCAGACGTCGACCACGAGAACGAGATGTATTGCGGCGAGGGGTTTGGGGCCTGTGTATTGCAAAGCACTTCGTCATTCGCGGTCGTGAAGCTGTTGATCGTTGGACCCGCCGTTGGAGGGGGCGGGGGCGGGGGCGCTGCTTCGGTTTCGGTTTGCGTAGGTGTGGGCGTTGAACTCGCGGATTCGCTGGGCGTCGCACTCGGGGTTGAAGACTCCGTCGCCGTGTCGGTGGGCAACGCCACAGGGTCGCCCGAGCCGCGCGTGAGCACAACGACGAGAAGGATGAGTACCGCGAGGAGGAGCGCTCCGCCGATCGACGCGAGGATGATGACCATGCGGCGTGAGCGGCCGGCCGGAGCCTCGCCCGAGTCGCTCGTCGTTTGCGTCATTCGCTCGGTCGGGGCATCCCCCGCAACATCGAACTTTTGGGTGGGAGTGTCGTCGCTCATGGGGCCCTCCGGTCGCGTTTGCGTGTGCGCAAATTGTGGGGCAAGCATATGCCCTGAGGAATCATCGTGGCGAGGCCCATCGTGCTCTAGTGCACGCTGGTCGCGAGGTATCCAGTCACGTCAAATTGCCCGGATGTGTCGATGGCACCGATGGAGGTCATTGTGCGCGGAAGGGCAAGGATTGCGACGAAGTGATTGCTACCGGTGGAGGTCACCCCGACAATGTTCTGATGATTGACAAGTCCAGCCGCTTGGTCGACATTTGCTGGGTCGGCGACGACAGTAAGGCACGCTTCGAGAGCACCGTCACTGTCAACGGGAAAACTCGCAATTGATCCCGCGAGAACCTTCTCGAACACGGCCTCAACAAACCAGTACTCCCACTGAAGGTCGTTGCTGACGAAGATCGACTCGACGTTGTTGAGTTGCGCCCATCTCAAGAACCGAGTGCACACAAGCTCGGCGTCGTCGGCGCCCGCGCGCTCGTCGTTCGACGAGTACATCCACACGACCGCGGGACTCGTGCACATCGAGTGGATTTCGGAACATTCGCCGACGGGTTCGAGTGACACGTCGAATCCTTCGGGGGCTTCGGTCGCACGCGCAGTCGCGAGGAATTCCGCTTGCTGGGTCGTCTCTGCCGCGAAACATCCCGTGAGCATCGCGCCCAGAATTGCTACCGTAGACAAGCCGAGAATCCGCGTCAATTTCATGTCAAGATTCTGCTCCCACCCATAGAAAGCCACAACAGTGCACCGGCGCGCATCCCGTAGACTGTGCACACAGACACCGATCCGGCAATCACCGGGGAGTTCTCGGCAGAGCGGCGCAAGCCAGGTAGATCCGAGCGGGTAAGCCCGTCAACGCAGCAATGAGTGGTGGTTCACAGAACCGCAAGCGGGGTGGTACCGCGGCCGAAGGGTCGTCCTCGTGCAGATCACAGCACAGGAGCCCACATGTCGTACCCCCGCCACACCCCCGACGAGTCGGTGCCGCCTAGCCCGCAATTTCCGTCCGTCGAAGAGCGAGTGCTCGCGTATTGGAAAGCCGACTCCACGTTTCAGGCGTCGATTGATCAGCGCGAAGGTGCGGCCGAGTGGGTCTTTTACGACGGACCGCCGTTTGCGAACGGGCTTCCCCACTACGGCCACTTGCTCACGGGCTATGCGAAGGATCTGTTCCCGCGATTCCAGACGATGCGCGGCAAGCAAGTTCACCGACGCTTCGGGTGGGACACACACGGCCTTCCCGCCGAACTCGAGGCAGAACGCCAACTCGGGATCACCGATAAGAGCCAGATCGAGCAGATGGGCATCGCAGCATTCAACGCCGCGGCGAAAGAATCCGTGCTCAAGTACACGGGCGAGTGGCAAGAATACGTAACGCGTCAAGCGCGCTGGGTTGACTTCGAAAACGACTACAAGACGCTCGACCCCTCCTTCATGGAGAGCGTCATTTGGGCGTTCAAGCGACTGCACGACAAGGGGCTGGCGTACGAGGGCTACCGGGTCTTGCCCTATTGCTGGCGCGACCAGACCCCGTTGTCGAATCACGAATTGCGCATGGACGACGACGTCTACAAGATGCGTCAAGACCAGTCCGTCACGGTCACCTTTCCGCTCGACGGCGCGAAGGCCGAGTCCCTCGGGCTCACGGGCGTGCTTGCTTTGGCGTGGACGACGACCCCGTGGACGCTCCCGACGAACCTTGCCCTCGCGGTCGGGCCGGGCATCCACTATTCCGTCGTGCCGAGCGGACCCCTGAGTGAATCGCCCGCCGAGTACTTACTCGCGACCGACACGATTGCGGCCCACGCGAAAGACTTGGGATTCGAGTCGGCGGATGCCGCAACCGCGGCAATCACGAAGACGTTGCTCGGCGCCGAACTAGCCGGCGTGCGCTACGCGCGCTTGTGGGACTACTACGCCGACTCCGAGGAGTGGGGCACCGAAAACGCGTGGCAGGTGCTCGTCGCGGACTACGTCGCGACGGGCGAGGGCACGGGCATCGTGCACCAAGCACCTGCGTACGGTGAAGACGACCAGGTCGTGTGCGCGGCCGCGGGCATCCCCGTCATCATCTCGGTCGACGACGGCGGCAAGTTCTTGCCCCTCATTACCGAGGTCTCGGGACTTCACGTGTTCGATGCCAACCCCGTGCTCATCAAGAAGCTCCGCGCCGACGGGCGCTTGTTTCAGGTCAAGAGCTACGAGCACTCGTACCCGCACTGCTGGCGCTGCCGCAATCCCCTCATCTACAAGGCAGTGTCGAGCTGGTTCGTGCGCGTGCCAGAGATCCGCGATCGCATGGGCGAGCTCAATCAAGAGATCAATTGGGTGCCAGACAACGTCAAAGACGGTCAGTTCGGCAAATGGGTCGCGAACGCTCGCGACTGGTCGATCTCGCGTAACCGCTACTGGGGCTCGCCGATTCCCGTGTGGAAGAGCGATAACCCCGCATTTCCGCGCGTCGATGTGTATGGCTCGCTCGCTGAACTCGAGGCCGACTTTGGAGTGCTGCCCCTCAATGGAGACGGCGAGCCGGACTTGCACCGTCCGTTCATCGACGAGTTGACCCGACCGAATCCGGATGACCCGAGCGGGGCATCCACGATGCGTCGCATTTCTGATGTGCTCGATGTGTGGTTCGACTCGGGGTCGATGCCATTCGCGCAAGTGCACTATCCGTTCGAGAACGAGGAGTGGTTCGACAGCCACAACCCCGCGGATTTCATCGTCGAATACATCGGCCAAACACGCGGCTGGTTCTACACGATGCACGTGCTCTCGACGGCGCTTTTCGATCGGCCGGCATTCAAGAACGTGATCAGCCACGGAATCGTGCTCGGCAGCGATGGACAAAAGATGTCCAAGAGCCTGCGCAACTACCCAGACGTCTCCGAGGTCTTTGATCGGGACGGTGCGGATGCAATGCGCTGGTTCCTCATGTCGTCATCCGTCATCCGCGGAGGCAACCTCGTCGTCACAGAAGAGGGAATCCGCAGTGGAGTTCGCGAGCTCATGTTGCCCCTCTGGAGCACGTACTACTTCTTCACGCTGTATGCGAACAGCCGGTCCGGCGGATTGAGTAGCCCGCAGGGCGTATCGAAATCGCCGGGTGTTGGTGGTTTCGATACGGCTGCGCCTACTCAACCAGCCGAGACGTGGCGCACCGACTCCACCAACGTGCTCGACCGCTACCTCCTCGCAAAGACCCGTCGTCTCGTAACGGATGTCACGGCCGAGCTCGAGGCGCTCGACAGCCCCATGGCGGCCGAGAAGCTCCGCGACTTCGCCGACGTTCTCACCAACTGGTACGTCCGCCGCAGTCGTGACAGGTTCTGGGACGGCACGGACTCCGACGCGTTCGACACGCTCTACACCGTGCTCGAAACCGTCACTCGAGTCGCGGCGCCGCTCCTTCCGCTCGTCTCCGAGGAGATCTGGCGCGGCCTCACGGGTGGCCGCAGTGTGCACCTCGAGACCTGGCCAGACGCGCAACTCTTCCCCGAAGACGACGCCCTCGTTGCCTCGATGGACCGGGTGCGCGAAATCGCTTCCGCTGGCCTCGCCCTTCGCAAGGCTCAAGGGCTACGTGTTCGCCTCCCGCTCGCGCGGCTGACGGTCGTGAGCGACGAGTCGTCCGAAGCGTTCGCCGACATCTTGCGCGACGAACTCAACGTCAAGGCCGTGGAGTTCACGGCGCTCAACGCTGACTCGCTCGACGCGTTCGGCATTACGAAGAAGCTCAGCGTGAATTCGCGCGCGCTTGGGCCGCGCCTCGGCAAGCAAGTGCAAGCCGTCATTAAAGCGGCGAAAGCGGGCGACTGGAGTGTCACTGCGACGGGCGTCACGGTGGGGGGAATCGCCCTCGACGCGAGCGAATACGAGCTCGAACTCGAGTCGGCCGATCCGTCGAGCGCGATCTCATTTCTCGCCGATGGCGGGTTCGTGATTCTCGATACCGAGACCACACCCGAGCTCGAGGCCGAAGGCCTCGCGCGCGACGTCATCCGGGCCGTGCAAGACACTCGTAAGGCCGCAGGCCTCGAGGTGAGCGACCGTATCGCGCTCGCAATTACGGGGTCGGGGGCATCCGACATCGCGGCTCTCGAACAGTTCGCCGAGACCATCTCGACTGAGACTCTCGCGCTCTCAGCGAACTTCACGGTCTCGGAGACGCCCGAAGCGGATGCAGCGCTGAGCGGCACTGCGGGAGCTCAGCGCACTGTTTTGACTGTCGCACAGTACTCAAATGCTGGTGTACTGGTAATCGACGTCGTGAAGTCTGGAGCAATCAATGTCTGAGCGTGATGACGAGTCTCGCGACGAAGATCTCGGCGATGATGACTTCAATCCGATTGCGGATCTGAGTCCATTTGCGGCGGCCGACGAGGGCACGAACCTTGACGCCGATTCGGATTGGGAGCTCGAAGACTCCGAATACCAAGACGACGCGGATCGGGCATACGCCGAGTTGCTCGCTCGCGTGGGCGAGGCCGCGCCTCAGCCGCGCCTCGAGGCCACGCGTCGCGCGGTCGAGTTGCTCGGCGACCCGCAACGCAGCTACCCGATCGTGCACGTTACGGGCACGAACGGCAAGACCTCAACGAGTCGCATGATTGAGAGCATCCTGCGCGCGTATGGACTGCGCACGGGACTCTTGACGAGCCCGCACCTCGTTCGGT
>JANNCX010000182.1:0-4600 GCA_031387145.1 Salinibacterium sp. | reverse complement strand
CGAACGCTCGCAAGTCGATCGCTCAGTTCAAGCTCCGCGAGGGCCAGCCAATCGGCGCCCACGTGACCTTGCGCGGCGACCGTGCGTGGGAGTTCATTGACCGCCTCGTCACGCTCGCGCTGCCGCGTATCCGTGACTTCCGCGGTTTGAGCGACAAGCAGTTCGACGGACACGGCAACTACACGTTCGGCCTCACGGAGCAGTCGATGTTCCACGAAATCGATCAAGACAAGATTGACCGCGTGCGTGGATTCGACATCACTGTCGTCACGACCGCAAAGACCGACGAACAGGGTCGCGCGCTACTCAAGGCGCTCGGATTCCCGTTCAAGTCGAACGACAACCAAGCAAACTAACCCAACACCGATCGACTAGGTCGACATTCGCGTAACGAATGCCGAAACCGGGCGAGATTTGGAAATAAATCATGACAATGACAGATCCGGTCGCAGACTTGCTGACCAGACTGCGCAACGCCAACTCGGCGTACCACGACTCGGTTTCGCTGCCCAGCAGCAAGCTCAAGTCGCACCTCGCGGAGATCCTCAAGACCGAGGGTTACATTGCCGCGTGGAAGGTCGAAGACGCGCGCGTCGGCCAGACCCTCACCATCGACCTCAAGTACGGCCCGAACCGCGAGCGCTCCATTGTGGGCATCAAGCGCGTTTCGAAGCCCGGCTTGCGGGTATACGCAAAGTCGACCGAGATCCCCAAGGTTCTCGGCGGACTCGGCGTCGCGATCCTGTCCACCTCCTCTGGTCTCTTGACCGACAAAGAGGCTTCAAAGAAGGGCGTGGGTGGGGAAGTCCTCGCCTACGTGTGGTAGCCGACAATGTCACGAATTGGAAGACTTCCCATCGACATCCCCGCGGGTGTTGAGATCAAGATCGACGGCCAGGATGTCGCGGTCAAGGGTCCGAAAGGTGAGCTTTCGCTCACCGTCGCAAACCCCATCGCAGTAGCGATCGAAGACGGGCAACTGCTCGTCACGCGTCCAGATGACGAGCGCCAGTCGCGTTCGCTCCACGGACTCACTCGCACGCTCATCGCCAACCAGATCGTCGGTGTGACCGATGGATACACCAAGGGCCTCGAGGTCGTGGGAACTGGATACCGCGTTGCAGCAAAGGGCAACTCGCTCGAGTTCGCTCTCGGCTACTCGCACTCGATCACGGTTGACCCGCCTGCGGGAATCTCCTTCGCGGTCGAGGGCAACAACAAGGTGACGGTCATTGGCATCGACAAGCAAGCCGTCGGCGAGGTCGCGGCCAACATTCGTAAGTTGCGCAAGCCGGAGCCCTATAAGGGCAAGGGTGTGCGCTACGCGGGCGAAGTCGTCCGTCGCAAGGCCGGAAAGAGTGGTAAGTGATCATGGCTCTCGGAACCAGAGGTAAGAGCAAGTCGGCAGCTAAGAGCCGCCGTCACGCGCGCCTTCGCAAGAAGGTCGTTGGCACCGAGGCGCGTCCGCGTCTCGTTGTCACCCGGAGCGCCCGTCACGTATTCGTGCAAGTGGTCGACGACTCGAAGGGTCACACCTTGGCGTCGGCATCCACTCTCGAAGCTGACTTGCGCACGTTCGACGGAGACAAGACCGCCAAGGCCCGCAAGGTCGGCGAACTCGTTGCCGAGCGCGCGAAGAAGGCTGGCATTGAAGCCGTTGTATTTGACCGTGGCGGTAGCCGCTACGCCGGACGCGTTGCGGCAATCGCCGATGGCGCCCGCGAAGGTGGGTTGAACCTGTGAGCGACGCAACTGAGAACAAGGAGCAAGACGTGGCTGTTGAAGCCGTTGAGGCAGTGGCAATCGAGGCCGGCGCGACTGATGCAGTCGTCGACGCCCCCGCCACCGACCTCGCCAACGAGCCTCGCGAGGCTCGTCGCGGCGGTCGCGAACGCAACCCCAACCGCGATCGTGGCAACAGCCGCGACGCCGAGAAGAGCCAATTCCTGGAGCGCGTTGTCACGATCAACCGCGTATCGAAGGTCGTCAAGGGTGGTCGTCGCTTTAGCTTCACTGCGCTCGTCGTCGTCGGTGACGGAAACGGTCTCGTAGGAGTCGGTTACGGCAAGGCCCGCGAGGTGCCAACCGCGATCTCCAAGGGTGTCGAAGAAGCGAAGAAGAACTTCTTCCGCGTACCGCGCGTTGGAAAGACGATCCCGCACCCCGTGCAGGGTGAAGCTGCTGCCGGCGTTGTGCTCTTGCGTCCTGCATCCGCTGGTACCGGTGTTATCGCCGGTGGACCGGTGCGTGCCGTACTTGAGTGTGCTGGCATCCATGACGTATTGAGCAAGTCGCTCGGTTCGTCCAACACGATCAACATCGTGCACGCGACTGTAGCTGCCCTCAAGCAGCTTGAGGAGCCTCGTGCGGTCGCCGCACGTCGTGGCCTCGACGTCGAGCACGTTGTCCCGGCACGCTTGCTGCGCGCCGAGGCCGAAGCTAAGGCAGGTGTCTGATGGCTGCGCGCCTGAAGGTAACCCAGATCAAGTCCAAAATCAGTGAGAAGCAGAACCAGCGCGACACCTTGCGGAGCCTCGGGCTTCACCGCATCGGTGATGTAGTGGTTCGCGAGGACAACTCGCAGAACCGTGGCTACGTGCGCACGGTCGCTCACCTTGTCAAGGTCGAGGAGATTGACTAATGGCTGAAGAAGAAAAGAAGGCTACGGCGAAGGCCGCCGCCCCGAAGGCTGCAGCACCCAAAGCTGCGGCGGCTAAGGCCGCAGCACCTAAGGCCGCGTCGGCCCCCAAGGCTGCCGCTCCCAAGGCAGCTACTGTCACGGCAGCTTCTGCACCCGCAGCAAAGGCGCCTGCAACCAAGGCCGCTCCCGCAAAGAAGACCACAGATGTTGCTGCTCGTCCCCAGGTGCTCAAGATGCACCACCTTCGCCCGGCTCCCGGCGCGAAGAAGGACAAGACGCGCGTCGGCCGTGGTGAAGGATCCAAGGGTAAGACCGCGGGTCGTGGAACCAAGGGCACGAAGGCGCGCTACTCAGTGCGCCCCGGCTTCGAGGGTGGAAACATCAACTTCGTCATGCGTGCGCCGAAGCTGCGCGGGTTTAAGAACCCGTTCCGCGTCGAGTACCAGGTCGTAAACCTCGAGAAGCTCGCGGAACTGTACCCCAAGGGTGGAGACGTCACGATCAGTGACCTCGTCGCCAAGGGTGCCGTTCGCAAGAACGAGAAGGTCAAGGTTCTCGGGTCGGGCGATATTGCGGTTAAGCTGAATGTTGCAGTTGACAAGGTCTCCGGCTCAGCCGAGCAGAAGATTGTTGCGGCTGGCGGTTCGGTCAAGTAGCAGTCCCAGTTTGTTTATGACGGATGGGGTTCCTGACGGGGCCCCATCCGACTGCACTAGTCGATAAATATCGGAGGCCTTGTGTTTAGAGCTGTCGCGCGGATATTCCGCACGCCTGACCTTCGTAGGAAGATCGGGTTCACGCTCGGCATCGTTGCGCTGTTCCGTCTGGGGTCGTTTATTCCGGCACCGTTCGTAGACTTCGGCAACGTGCAGATCTGTCTCGCGAGCAACGCCGGAACGTCGGGGCTCTACGACCTCGTCAACCTGTTCAGCGGCGGGGCGCTCCTGCAGCTCTCGATCTTTGCCCTCGGCATCATGCCGTACATCACGGCGTCGATCATTGTGCAGTTGTTGCGCGTCGTCATCCCACACTTCGAGACCCTCTACAAGGAGGGCCAGTCCGGCCAGTCCAAGCTGACGCAGTACACGCGTTACCTCACGATCGCGCTCGGCGTTCTTCAGTCCACGACGCTCATCACCGTTGCTCGCAGCGGCGCGCTCTTCCCGTCGAACACGGGAGTCGCCGAGTGTAGCCAACTCATCACGAACGACGCGTGGTACGCGATCATGCTCATGGTCATCACGATGACCGCGGGTACTGGCCTCATCATGTGGATGGGCGAGCTCATCACCGAGCGCGGCATCGGCAACGGCATGTCGCTGCTCATCTTCACGTCGATCTCGGCACAATTCCCGAACGCCCTGTGGAGCATCAACCTCAGCAAGGGATTCGAGACCTTCCTCATCGTCATCGCGGTGGGAATCGTCGTCATGGGCTTCGTCGTATTCGTCGAACAATCGCAGCGTCGCATTCCCGTGCAATATGCCAAGCGGATGGTCGGCCGCCGTACCTTCGGCGGAAACAACACGTACATCCCGATCAAGGTCAACATGGCCGGCGTTGTGCCCGTGATCTTCGCTTCGTCGCTGCTCTACTTGCCGGCCCTGATCGCCCAGTTCAACCAGCCGCAAGCTGGCGAGACGCCCGCGGGCTGGGTCACGTGGATCCAGAACTACTTGACGAAGGGCGATCACCCGCTCTATATGCTCTTGTACTTCCTGCTCATCGTGGGATTCACGTACTTCTACGTCGCGATCACCTTCAACCCTGAAGAGGTCGCCGACAATATGAAGAAGTACGGCGGCTTCATTCCGGGCATCCGCGCGGGTCGTCCGACGGCCGAGTACCTCGACTACGTGCTGACTCGCGTGACGCTCGCTGGATCGCTCTATCTCGGTGCGATAGCCCTCGTGCCGCTCATAGCGTTCGTGTTGGTCGGGGCGAATCAGAACTTCCCGT
>JANNCX010000155.1:0-2269 GCA_031387145.1 Salinibacterium sp. | reverse complement strand
CGAGCCCAGTTGGGCAAGACCGGCAAGACGAAGATCATCTGCCGAACCGGTGACCCGATGAACATTCGCGATCTCGAGATCGCGAACCCCGCGGCATCCCGGAGCATCATTTTGCTTGCCTCCGATGACAGCCCCGACCCCGATGCTGACGTGATCAAGACGGCGCTCGCCCTGACCAACAACCCCAATCGCAAGTCCGAGCCGTACCACATCGTCGGCGAGCTGCAGAATTCCGCGAACCTCGAAGCGGCGACGCTCGTCGGCCGCGACGAAGCGCACTGGGTGCTCGGTGACGAACTCATCAGCCGCATCACCGTGCAGAGCTGCCGCCAGAGCGGCTTGAGTGTTGTGTATGCCGAATTGCTCGACTTCGGCGGCGACGAGATCTACTTCACCGAACAGCCCGCGCTTTATGGCAAGACTTACTTCGAAGCACAACTATCGTTCAACGATTCGACCGTCATGGGCATGGTCAAGGGCGGCGTCGCACAGCTCAACGCGAGTCCGGATGCAACGTATGACGCCGGCGATCAACTGATCGTCATCGCGGAAGACGACAGCGCTATTCGCCTTGTGACGGCTCCCGTGGTGGATGCGACATCCATCAGCACAACCAAGCAGCCCAAGCCACACCCCGAGCACACGCTCGTGCTCGGCTACAACGCGGGTCTCGCGGGAATGCTCAGGGAACTTGACGAGTACGTGCCAACGGGCTCGACCGTGATGGTGCTGGCCAACGTCGATGCGCCGACGTTCCCCAAGTTTGCGCACCTTGCCGTCACGTTCAAGAAGGGGGATGCGACGAGCCGCTCCGTACTTGAGGGCCTCAAGGTCGAGAAGTTCGACCACATCATCGTGCTGGCATACAAGGAGACACTTGACATGCAGCGCGCGGATGGGCGAACCCTCATCACGCTGCTCCAATTGCGCGACCTCGAAGACCGCATGGGGGTCGACCTCAATATCGTGAGCGAGATGCTCGACGATCGAAACCGCGAGTTGGCCGAAGTCACGAACGCAGACGACTTCATCGTGAGCGACAAGCTCATCAGTCTCATGCTTTCGCAAGTGTCGGAGAATCGTCAGTTGACGGATGTTTTCGACCAACTATTCTCATCGACAGGGAGTGAAATCTACCTCAACCCCGTCGAGGCGTATGTCACTCCCGGATCGAGCGTCGACTTCTATACGGTTCTCGAGGCCGCTCGCCGCAGAGGTGAGACGGCCATCGGGTACCGCATCGAGGCGAACGCCCACAAGAGCGACCAGGGGTATGGTGTCGCCGTGAATCCGCTCAAGACAGCGCGCGTCAGTTTCGCGGCAGGAGACAAGGTCATCGTTCTCGCGGAAAGCTGACCCACTGAGCAAGCAATGCGCGCTCGCGCGCTGGAGCTGTGAGCGACGCATCGCGTCGCAGCGACGCCAGCGCCGAGCAAGCTATGCTTGCTCGGTTGCCTTAGCTACGAAAGTCCGGGGCGTAGCTCAGCTTGGTAGAGCGCTCGGTTTGGGACCGAGAGGTCGCAGGTTCGAATCCTGTCGCCCCGACACGCACGACAATCACACAAACCAGCCAGGAGAAGCACAACGTGAAGACCACCGTTGACCAGTTGAGCCCCACGCGAGTCAAGCTGACAATCGCTGTCACGCCCGACGAGTTGAAGCCGAGCATCGAGCACGCGTACGAGCACATCGCCTCGCAAGTAAACATCCCGGGATTCCGCAAGGGCAAGGTGCCACCGCAGCTCATCGACCAGCGCGTTGGTCGTGGCGAGGTTTTGAGCCACGCCGTCAATGATGGTCTCGACAAGTTCTACCGCCAGGCAGTGACAGAAGAGAAGATCCGCGTGCTCGGTCGTCCCCAGGCCGACGTTGTCTCGTTGCCAGACGTCGCCGACTTCAGTGGCGACCTCGAGATCACGATTGAGGTTGACGTTCGCCCAGAATTCGACTTGCCCAAGTACGACTCCCTCAAGCTCACAGTTGACGCGGTCGAGGTGTCTGCCGACGACGTAAAGGACGAGCTCGAAAATCTTCGCAGCCGCTTCGGAACCCTCGTCACGGTCGATCGTCCCGCCAAGAAGGGCGACTTCGCGCAACTCGATCTCGTCGCCAAGATCGGTGACACCGAGGTGGATTCTGCATCGAGCATTTCGTACGAGGTGGGTTCGGGCGAGCTCATCGAGGGAATCGACGAGGCCCTCGACTCGCTGAGTGCTGGTGAGTCCACGACCTTCGAATCGACGCTTCTCGGTGGCGACCACGAAGGTGA
>JANNCX010000239.1:0-2673 GCA_031387145.1 Salinibacterium sp. | reverse complement strand
CGATCGTGATTGGGCCGCTATCGAACCCGGCGGCGGTGAGCGTGTGCCGAAGTTCGATGATCCGGTTCTGGTCTTCTTCAGATGTCGCGGCCGGGTTGCTGTGTGGGCGACGCGACCGTGGCTCGAGAGCATCTAAACCTCCCTCCCGGTAGCGGGCCAGGAGCCGATGAACGTGTTGTCGTGACAGACCGTACTGGGCGGCCGCCTCGGTCACGGTGAGCTGGTTGCTGACGATCTTCAGTACGACGACACGAACTTTTGACATGGCATCGACTGTCGCCTATCTCGCGACTCATCAGACACCTATCAACTGTCACCTATGTCGTGAACCTAGACACCCTAGGCTCCACAAAATGAAGGGCACCACCCGCGAGGGAGGTGCCCTTCTTCTGTTGGCTAATTGCGGCAACAGCGTATTGCTTTGGTGATTACATTCCGGGCGAGGACTCCGGTTCGTCGTCGATCCAGAGATCGTCATCCGCGCGCAGCGTCTGCCACGCGGCGTACGCAACCGCGAGTGTCGCGACGACCCCGATGCCGATCAGAATGTAGCGGCCCGGCCCGGGTTGCTTCGGCTTGATGAGGCCGGCGCGCGTGCCCATGTCGGTACCGATCTTGGTCGCGCGACTAATTGCTTCGCGCACTTGCTTGTTTTTGGCAACCTCAATTGCGGCGAGAGCCGTGCCGAGAGCCGACGATATTGCGGGCAGCACATCCTCGATGAGCTTGTCGCGTGTGCCGCTTGCCGCTGATCGAGCGCCGGCGACTCCGGATCGCACGGCGGGCCGAACTCGGTCTTCGTATGTGTCTCGCACGCGCGGCGATACTTCTTCGCGCGCAAAGTTGGCGGCCTGGCGACTCGCGTCGCGAACTACCCGAGACGCGTGCTCGAGCAGTTCCTTCTGGTCATCCCACAGATCTTCGGCTTGACTCTTGAGTCGGTTGAGCTCTTTCTGGCGCTTGCGCGAGAGTGCCATGGGGAAACCTCCATCAGTGGTAAGTGGACACTCTCATACTGCCACCTCATGTAAGAATTGGCTTCATGTCACTTCACACCTCGGTCGCCAGAATGAAGACGAACCTCGGAACAATCACTCTCAACCTGTACGGAAACCACGCGCCCAAGACAGTCGCGAACTTTACGGGCCTTGCTACGGGGACAAAAGAGTGGACGCACCCGGCGACCGGCAAAGTGTCAACTGACCCGCTCTACAACGGTGTCGTGTTCCACCGCATCATCAAGCAATTCATGCTTCAGGGCGGTGACCCGCTGGGTCAAGGAATTGGCGGACCCGGTTACGAGTTTGACGACGAGATTCACGGCGAACTGACGTTTGCCGAGCCATACGTGCTCGCGATGGCGAACGCGGGAACCCGCGGCGGCAAGGGAACCAACGGTTCGCAATTCTTCATCACGACCGTGCCGACTCCGTGGTTGCAAGGCAAGCACACGATTTTCGGCGTTGTTGCAGACGAGGACTCCAAGCGAGTCGTCGACGCGATCGAGGCGGTGGACACGGATGCCCGAGACAAGCCGCTTTCCGACGTCGTGATCGAGAGCATCACCATCGTCGAAGGCTGAGCGGCATGTCGAGTGCGGCGGATTCATCGCACAACTTCTGTTACCGCCATCCCACGCGCCAGAGCTACATCCTCTGCCAGCGCTGCGGACGCACGGTATGCACGGACTGCCAGACGCAAGCGGCGGTGGGTGTGCATTGCCCAGAGTGTGTGAGAGAGGCGCGAGCATCCATTCCGCGACGAAAGCCAGCGATCGTCACAGCGTTCCGGCCTACTAGCAATCGACCGGTCGTTACGTACTCGATCATTGCCCTGTGCGTGCTCGTGTATCTGCTGCAGATATTTGTGGGCACCGCAGTTACTCAAGCCCTCATCTACTACCCGCCGTTTACGTACGCCCAACCGTGGCGAATGATCACCTCGATGTTTGCGCACTCGCCGAGCTCGATCTTGCACGTGCTGTTCAACATGTATTCGCTCTACGTGTTCGGGCCGATTCTCGAGCGGCTCTTAGGGCGAGGACGCTTCTTTGCCCTCTACATGATCAGCGGATTCGGGGGCTCCGTCGCCGTCTTATGGCTCGCTCCGAGCACGGCGGTTCTCGGTGCCTCGGGAGCAATCTTTGGGCTTCTCGGGGCGTTCTTTGTGATTCAGCGAAAGCTCGGGGGCAACAACATCCAGTTGCTCATTCTTATCGGCATCAACCTTGTGATTGGGTTCTTGCCCGGATTCAACATCTCGTGGCAAGCGCACGTTGGCGGCCTCATCGCTGGGTGCGCCGTGGCGTTCGTGTTTGTTCGCACACGTCGAACGATTCAGGTCGCGTTAGTGGCCGGCATCGTCGCGGCGCTCGTTGCGCTCACGGTTGCACGACTGTATGTCGGCTAGCGATAAGTTATCCACAGCTAGTCCACAGTGGGTATAACTACACGGCTGTAGTTCGTGAAGCGATTAGCGCCAGCGGGTAGTCATGAGAAAGCCGACGAACATGATGCCGAACCCGATGAGGATGTTCCACGAGCCGAGGTCCGGGATGGGAAGCGTGCTTCCACTTACGTAGAACACGATGATCCAGACCAAGCCCAGCAGCATAAAGCCGAACATGACCGGCTTGAACCAGACGGCGTTCGGCGCGGGTTCGCCCGAGCGAGT
>JANNCX010000139.1:0-3856 GCA_031387145.1 Salinibacterium sp. | reverse complement strand
CCGGAATCTCGGGCGGCGAAGAGGGCGCGCTCAACGGCCCGTCGATCATGCCGGGAGGTTCCGATGAGTCGTGGGTCACTCTCGGCCCGATCCTCAAGTCGATCGCCGCAATCGCAGAGGGCGAACCGTGCGTAACTCACGTTGGCCACGACGGCGCTGGTCACTTCGTCAAGATGATCCACAACGGCATCGAATACGCCGACATGCAACTCATCGCCGAGGCATACGACCTGATCCGCCACGGCACGGGCGCGACGCCAGCCGAGATCGCGGACATTTTCGCCGACTGGAACACGGGCGAACTCGAGAGCTACCTCATCGAAATCACCGCCGAAGTGCTTATTCAAGTGGATGCCGCGACCGGCACGCCGCTCGTCGACGTGATCCTCGACCAGGCCGGGTCGAAGGGCACGGGGGTGTGGACGGTGCAAACAGCTCTCGACCTGGGAGTACCGGTGTCGGGTATTGCGGAGGCAGTCTTTGCCCGAGCGGTCTCGTCGAAGTCAGCGCAGCGCGCCGCGGCATCCGCTCTTCCCGGTCCAAGCACCCCGCCCGTCGTCACCGACACTGTGGCCTTCGTGGAAGACGTGCGCCAAGCGCTCTACGCCTCGAAGATCATCGCGTACAGCCAAGGGTTCGACGCAATCGTCGCGGGAGCCGAACAATACGGCTGGGACATCAAGAAGGGCGAGATCGCGAAGATCTGGCGCGGCGGTTGCATCATCCGCGCGGCGTTCCTGAACCGAATCACCGAGGCATACGCAGAGAACCCTGCGCTCGTCGCGCTCGTGACCGCCCCTTACTTTACGGAAGCCGTCGCGCGTACTCAAGACGCGTGGCGTCGCGTTGTCGCGGGAGCGGCTCAGTCTGGCGTGCCGACCCCGGCATTCTCGAGCTCGCTCGCGTACTACGACGGACTTCGCGCACCGCGCCTCCCCGCGGCTCTCGTGCAGGGCCAGCGCGACTTCTTCGGAGCGCACACCTACCAGCGCGTCGACAAGCCCGGCACGTTCCACACGCTGTGGTCGGGCGACCACAGCGAGATCGAGTCGGCGGGTAGTTCGCACTAGCGAAGCCGCTCCATGGACGACGACGACGACGAGCCGGAGCTTGCGGGATACGAGCCGCACGAGCGTCCCATGCGCGGTCGACGGTTTGTGCTCGCCTTGCGCATCGCCGTGGTGCTCGGTCTTATCGGGCTCGTGCTGCCGGGCATCCTCGTCACGATGGCTACCGCGAACCGCACGGCAGTCGCGTCGTGCGCGGCATACACCGCGTACTACGCGCCCGAAGCCGTGAGCTTCTCGGCTCGCTTCGAAGTCTTCAGCGACGCAGGGATCGGCTGGAATTGCTACGCGGTTGAATTCGGTGGCGACGAGATTCTGCTTGCGTCGCTCGGACTCATTCCCGGCGGACCCCGCCTACCGAGCGCTCCACTGATTAGAACTTAAGCTGCGCCATCAAACATGCTCGTGACGGATCCGTCGTCGAACACCTCGTGAATCGCCCGAGCGAGTAGCGGCGCGATCGGCAGGATTGTTAGCGTTTTGAACCGCTTGTTCTCGGGAATCGGCAGCGTGTCTGTCACGACGACCGAGTCGATCGAAGCGCTCTGCAGGAGTTCGGATGCCGGATCCGAGAAGATCGCGTGCGTCGCCGCGACGACGACCTTCGTCGCTCCCGCCGCCTTGAGCGCGTCGGCGGCCTTGAGGATCGTGCGACCTGTGTCGATCATGTC
This sequence comes from Salinibacterium sp., assembly GCA_031387145.1. Classification (GTDB taxonomy): domain Bacteria; phylum Actinomycetota; class Actinomycetes; order Actinomycetales; family Microbacteriaceae; genus Rhodoglobus. Next base: position 2,118 of record JANNCX010000139.1, on the reverse strand, counting down.
GTCGACGATGAGGCACACGCGACCGTCGACCTCGCCGACGATCTCGTGCACCGAGACTTGGTTGGGAACGAGCGGATCGCGACGCTTGTGGATGATCGCAAGCGGAGCACCGAGCTTGTCACTCCAAATGTCTGCCACGCGCACTCGACCCATGTCGGGGCTCACGACCGTGAGGGTCGAGGGATCGAGCTGCTTCTGGAAGTGCTCGAGCAGCACGGGCATCGCGAACAAGTGGTCGACCGGGCCGTCGAAGAACCCCTGAATTTGCGCGGCGTGAAGATCGACGCTCATGATGCGGTCCGCGCCAGCGGCTTTGTAGAGGTCGGCAACGAGTCGAGCGCTGATGGGCTCGCGTCCGCGCCCCTTTTTGTCTTGGCGTGCGTAGGGGTAGAAGGGCGAGACAACAGTGATTCGTTTCGCCGATGCTCGCTTGAGGGCATCCACCATGATGAGTTGCTCCATGAGCCACTCATTGATCGGATGCGTATGGGACTGAATCACGAAGGCATCGCAGCCACGAACGCTCTCGTCGTAGCGCGCGTAGATCTCGCCGTTGGCGAAGGTGCGGGCGTCGGTGTGAACGAGATCGGCATCGAGTTCCGCGGCAACATCGATCGCGAGTTGCGGGTGAGCCCGACCACTCACGATCACGAGTCTCTTCTGCCCGGTGATCTTGATCTCGGTCACGTGGTTGCCGCTCTCTGCCGTCTCCGGCGGTTGCTAGGACTCCGTGTCGGCGGATGCTGCGGCGGCCGCTTGCGCCGCTGCAGTGCCCGCACGATTGGCTTCGACCCAGCCAGTCATGTTGCGCTGCGGAGCTACATTGACGGCCAGCGCACCCGCCGGAACATTGTTTCTGACGACCGTGCCGGCTCCCGTATAGGCTCCGTCGCCAATTCTAACGGGAGCGACGAACACGTTGTGGGAGCCACTTCGCACGTGCGAGCCGACGATTGTGCGATTCTTCTCGACCCCGTCGTAGTTGGCGGTGATTGTGCCAGCGCCGACGTTGGACTGTTCGCCGACTTCGGTGTCACCGATGTAGCTCAGATGCGGAATCTTGCTGCCAGCGCCAATCGTCGAGTTCTTGGTTTCGACGAACGTTCCGATCTTTCCGTCAGCGCCCAAATACGTTCCCGGGCGCAAGTAGGCGAACGGGCCGACGGTCGCGTTCTCGCCAATGACCGCGAGCGTCGCATCCGTTCGGCTGACGCTTGCGCCCGCGCCAACCTCGCAATCGACGAGCGTCGAGTCAGGGCCGACGGTCGCTCCCGACTGCACGAGAGTTGCCCCCTTGAGCTGAGTGCCGGGCTTGAGGTGCACGTCTTCCGCGAGTGTGACATCGGCGTCGATCCAGGTCGTGGCCGGGTCATCGACCGTGACTCCCGCGAGCTGCCAGCGGCGCACGATCAGTTGGTTCATTCGGCGCGCGGCTTCGGCCAGTTGCACGCGGTCGTTGACCCCAGCGACCATCCAGCCCTCGCTCACGGGCATCGCAGTGACGGATGCACCGCTGCCGCGCAAGAGCCCCACGACGTCCGTGAGGTACTTCTCCTTTTGCGCGTTGTCGGTCGTGACGTTCGCGAGCTGCTCGCGAAGCGCCGCAGCGCGGAACACATACGTGCCCGAGTTGACTTCGGTGATGACAAGCTCGTCGGCACTCGCGTCCTTTTGCTCAACGATTCGGTCGAGGTCGCCCCCCGCGGTGCGAACAATTCGCCCGTAACCCGTGGCGTCGTCCATGATCGCCGAGAGCAGAGTCGCGGCGGCGGCGGTTTCGCGATGCTGTGCGATGAGGTGAGCGAGGGTCGCGGCATCCAGTAAGGGAACATCGCCACTCACGACGACGATGTCTCCGTCGAAGCCCTCGGGAAGCGCCTCGATTGCGACCTCAACGGCGCGACCAGTGCCGGGCACGTCGTCTTGATCGACGATGACGATCGAAGGCATGAGCTCGGTGAGCGTCGCGGCAACGGCGTCTCGCTCGTGCCGAACGACCGCGATGACGTGCACGGGCGCGAGTTCGCTCGCGGTCGCGAGAACGTGGCCGATGAGCGATCGGCCAGCGAGGCTGTGCAAGACCTTCGGCCGCGAGGACTTCATGCGCGTGCCTTGCCC
>JANNCX010000121.1:0-1919 GCA_031387145.1 Salinibacterium sp. | reverse complement strand
TTCAACGAGACTGGAGCAACCGAGTCGTACGCGATCTCGATGAACGTCTTCAACGCGGGAGCCGAGACGTCAATCGCGCACTCGACGATCGCGGGGCCGGGCGGTGTGCAAATTCAGCAGAACCCGGGTTCCGCAGAGATCATGAGCAGCATCGTCGACGGAGGTGCTTTCCCTGCAGTTCGTGTTCCTTTCGGCGGTAACGCTGTAGCGACTTCGTGGAGCTTGCTCTCGAGCCAGTTGTTTCTCTCGGACACGAGCGACGGAGGCAACAACTCCTTCAGCGTTGCGGACATGAAGCTTGGCCCGCTGCAGAACAACGGAGGCGCGACACAGACGCGCCTTCCCCTGCCAACGAGCCCCGCGTTAAACGCGGGCGATCCCACTTTCGTGTCCCCGCCGATCTTCGACCAGCGTGGAACGGGCTATGACCGCGTTGCTCTTGGCAGGATAGATATTGGAGCTGTCGAGGGCGAGTTCGAGCTAGCCGCGACAGGCGCGAAGATCAACCCGTGGGTTCTCGTCGCGGGTGCACTGCTCGTCGTGGTGGGAATCGGCGCGGTTGTCTTTGGTCGGATTCGTCGCGCTCGACGGTAGTCAGCGCGCTACCCGAGCACCAAGGGCAGCGATCGTGTCGGCGGTCGTCGCGAGGTGTTGCGCATGAGTGAATCCCGATACGCCTTTTCGGGGCCGCAAATCATGGTCACCGTCCTCGAGCCACGCGAGCTCGATCGCGTCTGACAACCCAAAACTCGCGACTTCTTCGCGCGTTCCGAACGCGTCGCGCGTTCCTTGGCAGATGAGCGTCGGGGTGCTAAGCGAAGCGAGGTGGGCGGTTCGCAGCTGCTCGGGCTTGCCGAGCGGGTGGAACGGGTATCCGAGGCACACGAGCCCCGCGACATCCCCCGCGGCGTGCAGGTCGTCCGCGACGAGGCTTGCTACTCGTCCCCCCATCGACTTTCCCCCGATGAGCAGCGGTCGCTCCGAAACGGCGGCGACTGCATCCCGAAATTCGCCAACGAGACTGTCACCGCGGGGCGGTGGCTTTCGCACTCCCGACCGACGCCCGGCCATGTACGCGAACTCGAATCGTGCGACGTGGATGCCGCGATCCGCGAGCAGCCCGGTCATCGTCGTCATCCATGGCGAATCCATCGCACCGCCTGCGCCGTGCGCGAGCAAGATAGTCGCGATGGGGGACGCAGCGCGATTCCACAACAAATCAAGAGCCATTGCTCGATCGTATGGGCTCTAGGCTCGAAGCCGTGAAGATCGCGCGATTCTCAAGTGGGGGCGACCCCCGGTACGGCATTCTCGACGGCGACGAATTCGTGGTGCTCCGCGGGGATCCCCTCTTCAGCGGTTTCGACACGACCGACGAGCGCGTCGCTCTGGCGAGCGTGAAGCTCTTGGCACCGGTCATCCCGCGCTCGAAAGTAGTGTGTGTCGGCAAGAATTACCGGGATCATGCCGCGGAGATGGGCGGCGAGGCGCCGAGCGAACCGTTGCTCTTTCTCAAGCCGAACACGTCGGTCGTTGGCCCGGGCGATTCGATCGTCTTGCCCCTACAAAGCGAGCACGTCGAGTTTGAGGGTGAGCTCGCGGTCGTCATCGGCAGTATTGCCAAGAATGTGAGTGAAGCGGATGCCGCGTCAGTAGTTTTCGGATACACGATCGCCAACGACGTCACGGCGCGCGACCTGCAGCGACGCGACGGGCAGTGGACTCGGGCGAAGGGCTTCGATACGTTTTGTCCGCTCGGGCCGTTCATCGAGACCGAGTACACCGTCTCGAGTGGCACCGTCGAAACCCGAGTGAATGGCGACGTGCGCCAACACGGCCGTTTCGACGACATGGTGCATTCCGTTGCATCCGTCATCGCGTATGCATCGAGCGTATTCACGCTCTTGCCGGGAGACGTC